>CAMNBY010000069.1 GCA_946533615.1 uncultured Clostridia bacterium | reverse complement strand
CACCGACAACGGCTGGAACAACAAGACCTCCCTTTGGGACGATGCTTGGAAGGCCGGCCAGAAGATCGACGGTAAGGTATTCGGCTACTTCTTCTCCACATGGGGCATTCCTTTCACCCTCCTGCCCAACACTGTTGATACTGCTATCGACAAGGGCGGTAAGGAAGAGAAGGGCAACGGCGGTTACGGCGAGTGGAGAGCTTGCCTCGGTCCTCAGTCCTATTTCTGGGGCGGTACATGGATCAGCGGCTGCTTCGGTTCCGATAACATCGCTATCACCCGTGATATCATGCTGAAGCTCACCTGCGATGCTGACATCATGGCAAGCATCACCAAGGAGACTCAGGACTACACCAACAACAAGGCCGGCATCAAGAAGCTGATCGACGAGCCTTACAGCAATCCTTTCCTCGGTGGCCAGGATCACCTGTCGCTCCTCTCTGAGGCTGCTGATAAGATCGATCTGACCAACAAGCTGTCCGCTTACGACCAGGGCTGCAACGAGCTGTTCCAGGGCGCTATGAAGGACTACTTCCTTGGCAACTCCTCCTATGATGATGCTCTTGCTAAGTTCAAGACCGACATCACCACCAAGTACGGCGACCTCACTATGGACTAATAGCTTAGCTGTAGTTAATCAATTTAGTAACGATAGGGGGTGGGGGCAATTCCTGCCCCCTTATTGTTATTTTTTGCAACGAATATTTTAAGATGTAGGTGAATATTCATATGAAGAAAAAGAGTATCAGCTATGCTAAGTGGGGTTACATCTTTCTTATCCCGTTCGTAGTTGTCTATATCATCTTCGCTCTTATACCGCTGATACAGACCTTCTATTACAGTGTTATCGATTACACCGTTAGCCAGGGCTCTGTTGCAAGTATAAGACAGCCGGCAACTACCGGAGATAATATCATTGATAACGGCTTCTGCGGACTTGATAACTTCAAAGCAGTTATTGTTGATAACGGTATTTTTGTATCCTCCCTTAAAAATACAATGATCCTCTGGATCATTGGTTTTATCCCTCAGATAATCATGTCACTGCTGCTTGCTGTTTGGTTCACTGATATCAGACTCAAGCTCAAAGCGCAGGGCTTCTTTAAAACAGTTATCTATCTTCCTAACGTAATCATGGCGTCGGCCTTCTCGCTGCTGTTCTACAGCCTCTTTACAAGAGACGTAGGCTCGCTGGATATCCTCCTCGGACATCCCTATATGCTCGAAAATGTCGGCGGCTCGCGTACAGTAGTCGGTATCATCAACTTCATGATGTGGTACGGTAATACTACCATACTTCTCATGGCGTCTATCATGGGTATCGACACCTCTCTGTATGAGTCGGCTCAGATCGACGGCGCAAACCCGACCCAGACCTTCTGGAACATTACTATCCCGCTCATCAAGCCTATCTTTGCTTACGTTGTTGTAACATCTATGATAGGCGGTCTCCAGATGTACGACGTTCCTGTTATCATCGGCGGACCTACAGGCGGCGCAAAGGGCGTTCTTACTACGCTTGTTGCTCAGATCCAGCTCGGTAAGAATTCGTCCGTTGGTAAGGTTTCTGCACTCTCTGTTCTTGTATTTATCGTTTCGGCGATCCTCGGCTTCATCACCCTCAAGATCATGGATGATGATACCGTTAAGACCAGATACGGTAAAAAGAAGAAAAAGAAGAAAGCTTAAAGGAGGTTATGTCTTATGCCAAGAATTGAAGGCGTTGCCGGTCAGACTGATGACCGTACAAAGCTGCTTATAAGAAGGATCATAGCATATACCGTCCTTATTATCCTGGTTTTCATTTCGCTTCTTCCTTTTTATCTGCTTATAATCAATGCAACAAGAGGAAAGGTTCAGACAGGACTTAGATTTTTCCCCGAGTCCTATCTCGACGATAACATCAAGACGCTGACAAGCGACAGCGTTAAGGTACAGTACGGCAGCGTTGTTCGCGCGTTCCTGAACAGTGCGTTCGTGTCTGTCTCTGTTACTATCCTTTCCGTTTATTTCTCTGCACTTACAGCTTATGCTATCCACGTTTATGACTTCAAGCTCAAGAAGGCTGCGCATACCTTCATACTTATCGTTATGATGGTTCCTACACAGTCTGCCGCTATCGGTTTCTACAGAATGATGAAGAATATGACTGTTTTCGGCAGCAACGGCCTGCTCGACAGCTATATCCCCCTCATCGTTCCCGCTGTCGCAGCTCCGAGCGTATACTTCTTTATGATCCAGTATATGTCCTCGTCACTGCCGCTCGAGATCGTTGAAGCCGCCCGTATCGACGGCTGCGGAGAGTTCAGAACGTTCAACTCGATCGTTCTTCCTATCCTCAAGCCTGCATTCGCTGTACAGGGTATCTTCTGCTTCGTTGGTGCCTGGAACAACCTCTTCATGCCTCAGCTGATCATCAACAGTCTCGACAAGAAGACTATCCCGATGATCCTTCAGGTAATGAGATCCAATATCCAGGGCAATCCTATGGCAGCCGATGCCGGACTTATGAACCTGTATATGGTTATCGCTATCGTGCCTGTTATCGTGGTTTATCTTGCACTTTCCAAGTACATTATCCGCGGTATCGCACTCGGTGCCGTAAAGGGCTAATCAAAAACAAAAAAACTGCGTCCCCCGGGGCGCAGTTTTTTTGTGTCTCTATATTGGCGGCCTTGCACTCTGCGGAAAAATCCGAGGGACAACCTTTCTGATGAAAGGTCATCCCCCATAAATCATGCAGAAGCAAGCCGCCGCTTGCGTTGGCGCTGCATCATACAAGGCGGAACCCTACGGCTCCGATGATACATATAATACTGCCTGCAAGGTTCAGCCGCGAGCTCTCTTCGCGCCTCGCAAGGCCGATAAGGAACAGGCTCACCAATATCAGCGGCTGTATCAGCGAGAAGCTTGCAAGGCTTATGGCGATGACCGCGTTCTCCATGAGCATACCTGCTGTGTTCGGTATCCGCGCAAGAAGAACGACCGCCGTGCCCTTAGGCTTTTTGGCATAGGAGCTCAGGTCGGTGAAGGGCAGCACGAGCAGTGCCGAGACTGCCAGCGCCGGCATCAGCAGCATAACTGAGGAAGCGCTGCCCGAGAAGCTTCTTATCACAAGGCCGTAGCCGTATTTCGAGAGCAGATAGAGCGCAAGCGGCAGGATCAGTTTTCTGTAGTTTACGCTCTCCTTTTTGTCCGAGCGGACGATCAGCACAAGCCCGACAGCCGTCAGGCACAGGCAGCAGACTTTCAAAACACTTGCCGCCTCGCCGAAGAAAACATCTGTCGCGTAGGAGATAAACAGCGTTATCCCCAGCCACGCTTTCAGCTCAAAAGCCGACATCTCGCGGAGCACAGCGGCGCTTGTCTTGAATTCGAGCAGCTTGCAGAGGGCGGTGAGCGCAACTCCCGCAAAGGCCGCAAGGCTCGCGTCAAAGGATATTTTCTGGAACGGAAGAGTGAAAAGCAGCAGCACCGACATCGAAGCGCACATCAGGAAGGTGAACTCGTTGCCGCGGAGCTTTGCCGTCGAGGCCGCGTATTTGTCGCTGAGCGAGGAAACGGTGTAGCAGGCCGTCACGCCCAGCATCAGCAGAGTTACCGGGTCTACCATCTTACCTGCCACCTGCGGCTGAGAGCCTCGGCAGGCTCGCTGACGGTCACGCTGCGGCGGACACTCTTCTCGTTTGCACAAAGCTCCGCCAGCTTTTTCTCAAAGACCTCCTCGTCAACGGGTATCTCCGCCCAGCCGTCTGTCCACGAGGAGATGTAGGCCGCGTTTGAGATCGACAGGGAGTTGAGACCCTCCTCGCCCCTTGCGATAAGCTCGGAACCGTCCAGTATCGCGTCCGCAAAGTTGTTCAGCAGGATATGATGACCGTCTGGCTCGGGGGCGGTGAACTCCTCGTAGTCGCTCTCGGGCCACACAAAGCCGTTCTTGCAGTTGAAGCAGGTGAAGCGCTCGTCCTCTCTGAGGCGCCACCATTTCAGCTTCTGATC
>CAMNBY010000068.1 GCA_946533615.1 uncultured Clostridia bacterium | reverse complement strand
CAAGGAGAATTTGGGTAATATGACGGAAAATATGCAAGCAGATAGCGTGCAAAGGCGTTAGCCGGTGGTTGTGCGGTGTTGCCTATATAAAAATGGAGGAATAGAAATGAAGGAACAGCTCAAGAGCATCGAAGAGCGAGCCTGTCAGGAGCTTGAAAAGGTTTCCGATATGAAGCTGCTCGACGAGATCAGAGTAAGGTTTTTAGGCAAGAAGGGCGAGGTCACTGCGATACTCAAGCAGATGGGCAAGCTCTCCGCCGAGGAAAGACCTGTGATCGGTCAGCTTGCAAACAAGGTGAGAGAGAACATTGAGGAAGCTATCTCGGCAAAACAGCAGAGCCTCAAATCCGCCCTTGTTGAGCAGAAGCTGAAGTCCGAGACCGTTGACGTCACCATGCCCGGCAGGGAAGTGAAGCTCGGCAGACCCCACCCGCTCAATGCAGTGCTGGCTGAGGTGGAGAGCGTCTTCCTCGGAATGGGCTTCGACATCGTCGAGGGTCCCGAGGTCGAGACCGACCACTATTGCTTTGAGGCGCTGAATATGCCCAAGCACCACCCCGCGAGAGACACCCAGGATACTTTCTACATAAACGAGAACGTCCTGCTGAGAACACAGACCTCCAGCGTCCAGATCAGAACTATGGAGAAGATGAAGCCCCCGATAAGGATAATCTCTCCGGGTCGCGTTTACCGCTCTGATGCTGTTGATGCAACGCATTCGCCGCTCTTCCACCAGATCGAGGGGCTTGTCGTTGACAAGGGCGTTACGATGGCGGATCTCAAGGGAACTCTTGAGCTGCTGATGAAGAGGCTTTACGGCGACGAGGCAAAGATCAGGCTCCGTCCACATCACTTCCCCTACACCGAGCCTTCGGCAGAGGTCGATCTTATGTGCTTCAACTGCCACGGCAAGGGCTGCTCGATGTGCAAGCAGGAGGGCTATGTCGAGCTGCTCGGCTCAGGCATGGTACACCCGAAGGTGCTTGCCGACTGCGGCATCGACCCCGAGATCTATTCGGGCTTTGCTTTCGGCATCGGCCTCGAGCGTATCACTATGGGCCGCTATAACATCAACGATATGCGCCTGCTCTACGAGAACGATATGAGATTCCTGGAGCAGTTCTGATGAAGGAAATGGGGCGCATCCTCGGCAGAAGACTGAGACTTCTCAAGATAGCTGCCGTGATCTCGGGAGCTGTGCTGGTGCTTGGAATAGTTCTGCCCTACGGGCTGGCTAACCTGATACTTACAGCGGCAGGACTGCTTGCGCTGATCCCTGTCCTTATAAGATATGTCAGGGTAAAGTGGCGCGGCCTCTTCACTATGGGCAACTACAGGGGCGATATTGCAGCAGAGCTTGAAAGCGGCTGCACCGTCATCGAGCCGGGATATTATTTCTTAAAGCTCGCCCTGCTTGATTCGGTCAAGATACAGACCGCCCATTACGAGGACATCATCAGCATCACCGCCTGTGAGGACAGCGGCACCCAGTCTGAAAAGAAGCGCAGGCGCCGGATAATCGTCACAGGCTCCGCAGCAAGCATCATGCTCACAAGATTCGGCGGCAAAAACAGCTCCGCCGAGGAGAGCTTTAATGAAGTCTGCCGCCTGCTGAAGGAACGCGCACCGCAGGCCGATTTCACAGAAGAGCGATAAAATAACGGAGGTAAATATAAATGGATCTTTCAATGAGATGGCTCGCAGATTATGTTGACTGCGATATGCCGATAAAGGATTTTGTTTCGGGCATCACCCTCTCGGGCTCCAAGGTCGAGTGCTACGGCACAGAGGGCGACTACCTTGAAAATGTTGTAGTCGGACAGGTGAAGGAGATCGTGCCTCACCCCGATTCCGACCATATGTTTGTGTGTCAGGTGGACGTCGGCGAGGACGAGCTCGTACAGATCGTAACGGGCGCACAGAACGTCAGAAAGGACGACTATGTCCCCGTTGCAAAGCACAAGTCTCAGGTGCTGCACGAGGGCAAGAAGGTAAAGATAACCAAGGGCAAGCTCCGCGGTGTGGTCTCAAACGGTATGCTCTGCTCGCTTGCAGAGCTGGGTCTTACCCTGCACGACTTCCCCTACGCTATCGAGGACGGCATCTTTATCCTCGGCGATGACTGCGACAAGACAGTGGGCAAGGACATCAGAGAGGCTATCGGCTTCAACGACACCACCGTTGAGTTCGAGATAACCTCCAACCGCCCCGACTGCCTCTCGGTCATCGGCCTTGCAAGAGAGACCTCCGCCACCTTCGACCTGCCGCTCAATATCAAGAAGCCCGAGTACAAGGGCGTTGACGGCGACGTTAATGACTACCTGAAGGTCAAGATACACAACACCGACCTCTGCAAGCGCTACATCGGCGCGATCGTAAAGAACGTAAAGATCGGCCCCTCGCCAAGGTGGATGAGAGAGAGGCTCCGCGCAAGCGGCGTCCGCCCGATAAATAATTTCGTTGACATCACCAATTATGTGATGCTGGAGTACGGCAGACCCATGCACGCCTTTGACCTGCGCTATGTCGAGGGCGGCGAGATCAACGTAAGGAATGCCCGCCCCGGCGAGAAGATCACCACTCTCGACGGCATCGAGCGTGAGCTCTCCGAGGAGATGCTCGTCATAGCCGACGCCAAAAAGCCCGTCGCCGTTGCAGGCGTAATGGGCGGCGAGTACAGCGGCATCATGGACGATACGACAACGGTCGTATTTGAATCTGCCTGCTTTGACGGCGCAAGCGTCGCCACCACCGCCAAGAAGCTCCGTATGCGCACGGACGCTTCCTCAAGATATGACAAGGGCCTCGACCCTCACGAGTGCTACGAAGCCCTGATGCGTGCCTGCCAGCTTGTTGAAGAGCTTGGCGCAGGCGAGGTCATCAGGAATTATATCGACGAGAACTACCAGTGCGAGCACCCCAGAACGGTAGATTTCTCCGCCGAGTGGATAAACAGCTTCCTCGGCACCGACATTCCCGAGGAGGATATGATCGCCTACCTCAACAAGCTCGACATCAAGGTCGAGAACGGCAAGGCTATCTCGCCCTGGTTCAGAGTTGACCTTGAGGTCAAGGCCGACATCGCCGAGGAGGTCGCAAGGCTCTACGGCTACAACAATATCCCCGACACTATAATCCGCGGCGTTGCCCAGGCTCAGTATACCCCCAAGCAGAAGTTTGAAAGAAAGCTGACTCAGGCGGCTCTTTCAATGGGCCTTAACGAGATCACGACATTCTCCTTCATCTCGCCCAAGTATTTCGACAAGATCAACCTTCCAACAGATTCAAAGCTGCGCAATACGGTCGTTATCTCCAATCCCCTCGGCGAGGACACCAGCGTTATGAGGACAACACTGCTGCCCTCTGTATGCGAGGTGCTTGCAAGGAACTACAGCTACCGCAACCCCGAGGCCTATGTATTTGAAATGGGCAACGAGTATCTCCCTGTTCAGGGAGAGATCCTGCCCGATGAGCCTGTAAGGCTCTGCATCGGCGTTTACGACACCGAGAGCGACTTCGATTTCTTCTCCCTCAAGGGCATGGTAGAGCGTATCCTTGACAGAGCAGGCCTCTCCGATTATGAGGTCTCCCGCCCCAACGAGAACACCGCCTTTGACGAGGCCTCTGCCTTCCACCCCGGAAGAGCGGCGGTCATCACCGCAGGCGGAGAGCAGCTGGCGATCTTCGGCGAGCTGCACCCGGCTGTCTGCGAGAATTACGGCATCGGCACAAGAGCCTACGCCGCAAAGATCAATATTCCCGAGCTTATGGCAAGGTCGGAGGGCGACAGGAAATACCGTCCTCTGCCCAAGTTCCCGGCCACCACAAGGGATATCTCCGTTGTTTGTGACGCAGAGACTCCCGTGGCTCAGCTCGAAAAAGCTATCCGCACAGCCGTCGGCTCTATCCTCGAAAAGGTAACACTTTTCGACGTCTATACTGGCGAGCAGATAGAAGCAGGCAGGAAGAGCGTTTCCTATTCTATCTCTATGCGCTCGAATGACGCCACCCTCACGGACGAGCAGGCAGACAAGGCGATGGACAAGGTCGTCAAGGCTCTCGCTGCGATCGGAGCAGAGAGAAGATAAGCTTTTAACTGTCCGTAAATTTGCACAGAAATCAACATACCGTTTTGTGCAATCCTACTGTTTTTTGGTAAAAGACTTGTTATTTGGCCTGTTTCGGTATATAATATTAACAGAGCAAAAGACTTGGCAGCAAAAGGAGTTGATCGTATGCACGAACAGACAATGGAGTTTTCGGTAGTTCGGGATAAGAACGACGAGATCAAGCTGACTCTAACCAAGATCTATGATGCGCTGAAAGAAAAGGGCTATAACCCGATAAACCAGATAGTGGGCTATATCCTCTCCGAGGATCCCACTTACATAACCACCTATAACAGCGCTCGCAGTCTGATACGTCATATTGATCGGGACGAGCTTTTACAGGAGCTTGTAAAGTCCTACCTCGATATTGATAAATAAGGCTCTGCAAGGCGGAACGGGATAATTCCTGTTCCGCTTTTTTGTGCCAAAAAAACAGCAGCGGCATCTCACTTTTGCAAGATGCCGCTGCTTTGCTGCTACACGGAAAAATATCAGAGTATGAAACAGATAAGCCCCGAGCAGCCTTCGTTTATCATTCTTTCGATAGTCTCGGCAAGCTTTCCCTTGGCTGCCGGGTCAAGGCGCGAAAGCTTTGTGTGAAGGCCTTCGTTCACAAGCTCGTGCAGCGATTTCCCGAAGATGTTGCTCTCCCAGATCTTCTCGGGCGATTCCTGAAATTCGTCAAGCATATACATTACCAGCTCTTCGCTCTGCCGCTCCGAACCGACAATGGGGCTCACCTCGGTGTTTATCGTCGCCTTCATCAGATGTATCGACGGGGCGCTGGCTTTAAGGCGAACGCCGTATTTGCCGCCCTGCTTGATGACCTCGGGCTCCTCGAGCCGCAGCTCATCCATAGAAGGCATCACGATGCCGTAGCCTGTTTCCTCGACCTCGCTGAGCGCCTTTGCAAACTTGGAGTATTTCTTCTTCATCCTAACAAGCTCAAGTATCTGCGGCATAAGGTCGTTTTCACTCTCGATGTCAAGCCCTGTGGCTTCGCCGATGATCCTGAAAAACAGGCTGCTTTCCATTTCGGCTCTGACAAGAGCGCTGCCGCTGCCAAGGTCTATCGAAACTGCGCTGCTGTTCTGTATGTATTCGATGTCTTTAAGCCTTTGAGCAAAGCCCTGAATGTCCCGCAGGGTCGAGGCCTGCGCTGCGCAGCTGCGAATGCCAGAGAACACCGCGTCCTTCAGCCAGTGTCCTTTCTCAAGTGCGTTTATCCACGAGGGCATCTCGATGTTTATCTCCTTGATCGGGAAGGCGTAGAGCAGCTGCTCCATGATGTCCCTGATGTCCTTTTCCGTCAGGTCGATGCAGCTCACGGGCAGCACAGGGGCGGAGTATTTTTCCGAGAGCTCTGACGCCAGTGCTACAGCCTCATCGCCCTCGGGCTCGATGCTGTTCAGCAGCACCACAAACGGCTTGTCGATGGCTTTCAGCTCCGAGATCACGCGCTCCTCACATTCCTCGTATTCTTCGCGCGGAAGATCGGTGATGCTGCCGTCAGTAGTTATGACAAGGCCGACGGTCGAGTGCTCGGTGATGACCTTTCTCGTTCCTACCTCGGCCGCCATGTTGAACGGCACCTCGCTGTCGAACCACGGCGTCATCACCATTCTCGGCGCCTCGTCCTCTATGTAGCCCTGAGCGCTGGGGATTATGTAGCCCACACAGTCGATGAGCCGCACTCTCATTCTCGCTC
>CAMNBY010000067.1 GCA_946533615.1 uncultured Clostridia bacterium | reverse complement strand
GGAAAGACCACACTTGCGCTGGCGCTTTCAAAGGCGCTCTCGCTTGACTACAAGCGTATGCAGTTCACGCCCGACGTTCTTCCGACGGACGTTACGGGCTTTATGATATTCAACAAAGAGACAGGGAAATTCGAGTACAAGCAGGGTGCTGCCATGACGAACCTTTTCCTTGCGGACGAGATCAACAGAACGTCCTCGAAGACACAGTCGGCGCTGCTCGAGGTAATGGAGGAAGGCAGCGTTACGGTTGACGGCGTTACCTATAATGTGCCCGACCCATATATCGTTATCGCGACACAGAACCCGATGGGTTCTATAGGAACACAGTCACTGCCCGAGTCGCAGATGGACAGATTTATCGTAAGGCTCAGCATGGGCTACCCGAACATCGAAAACGAGGTAGAGATGCTGAGGTCCAAGCAGAACCACGTTTCGACCGACAGCGTTGAGCGTGTTGTTTCGGCGCAGGAGCTTGTAAGGGCAAGGCAGACCGTTGACGGGATATATGTGGCTGACGCGGTGTTCCACTATCTTGTAAGGCTGGCAGATGCCACAAGAAAGAACCAGTACATCAAGCTTGGGCTTTCGCCCAGAGGCACGATCGCCCTGCTGAAAATGACAAAGGCCACTGCCCTGCTGAAGGGTCGCGAATATGTGACCCCCGACGACGTTACCTATATCTTCAACGATGTCTGCTCGCACAGGATAGTGCTGAACCCGAAGGCGAAGATAAGCGGCTACACTGCCGAGCAGGTGCTCAACGGCATACTTGACAGCGTTCAGGTGCCGAAGGTAAACAACATGGTGGCGCTATGATAATAGTCTATCTGCTGTTTGTGGCTGCGGCGTTTCTGTTTTATATACAGTACATCGGGCCATTTTCCTTTTGCCTGTTCATTTTTGCGCTGGCGGCGCCGCTGATAAACATCATCATAAACTTCCGAATAAGCAGGAAGATGACGGTGAGCTTTGAGTCTGCGTCAAGAAACGCGACAAGAGCGACTAATGTACCGATAAAGATAAAGATAGCCAACAGCTCGCGGTTCTCGGTGCCTAATTGCAGGATACTTATAACCATGCGCTCGGAGCTGAACGGAGCCGAGGATCACTTCATAATCAACACTCCCGTATTCCCGAAGAACGAGCAGGCGCTGACCTTCCGCGCTTACTGCAAGCACTACGGAGCGGTAACGCTTGAGCTGGAAAAAGTAAAGGTCTATGACTTTCTTAGGATATCGGGGTTCAGGCTAAAGAAAAGCAACATTCTGCTGGGCAGGACGAAGCTTATGGTGCTGCCCGATTTTCAGGTGATAGAGAACCCGATCTCGAACTACTCGGAGCTGGGGCTTGAAAGCGACGAATACTCGAAGGAAAAGAAGGGTGACGACCCCTCGGAGATCTTTGATCTTCACACCTACAACGAGGGAGACAAGCTTAGCCGTGTTCACTGGAAGCTGTCGGCGAAGCAGGACGATCTTATCGTAAAGGATTATTCCCTGCCGATCACGAATGCAATCACGATAGCCGCAGACCTTTCGGGCTGCGAGTACAGCGATCAGGCGCTTGACCGTACAGACGCGATGCTTGACAGCGTTGCGGCGCTTTCGCTGCATCTTGCCGAGCAGAAGGTGGTTCACAATCTGCTGTGGTCGGCCTCGGGCGCGGACGGCTTTGTGAGCGAAAAGATCGACAGCATCGAAGCCTGTCGGGCTGCGATAAACAAGCTGGTGAACATCAGGGCTGACGAGGCAAAGACCGCCCTTACGAAGATACTGCCGCAGATATACGAGCGGCCGATGTGCTGTGCGCATCTGATCTACTGCTGCTACTCGCTTGACAGCGAAAAGCTCTCTGAGCTTGCGGCCTCGGGATTTGCCTACAAATACTCGGCGCTGTCCCCGAACATTCAGGAGGGGCTGACGTCCGACGAGACAACGGGCATTTACAGGCTGCTGCCGGGAGCGGCAGTCGCAAGCACTATCGGAGAGCTTGTGATATGAATATATATATACAAAAGGTGACAACATGAAGAACAAACGAACTGACGAAGCCATATCAAGCGTTGTGATCGACGGCGATATAAGCTTTGCGGCAAAGAGGAGCCCAGCCGGAGCAGTGGATTTTTTTCTGCTGCGGCTGATAATGGCTGTGGTGACTGCGCTGAGCACTATATCTATGACGTGCAGCTTCCTTAACAGCCGGCACTACTCTTTCTCTGCGGTCTATCCCGGCATCACGGCGGTTTTTGTGATACTGGCGATCACGGCTGCGGCATCAAACAACAAGACCCTGAGAGCCATAGGCATCGGCTCGGTGACGGCGCCGTTTTTCGTTTTTATCATAAAGTGGGAGACCGTCTACCACGGGGCTGTGGGCGCCGCCTACTATTACATCGAAAAAGCCAAAAAAGGCAGCGACGAGAATTACTTTGAGGACTTGTTTTCAAAGCTGGACGACACGCTGCTGCCGCCCGACGACTGCATCACCGTATTCCTTATGTTCATGGGGCTTGTTATCGGGTTTATAATCGGTGTTGCTTATCTGCACAAGCTTGACTTTCCGCTGCTGTTTCTCGGCACCTTCCCGTTCTTTATGCTCGGGCTGTATCAGGGCTTTGAGCCGCCGCTGTTCACTGTTATTTTTATTGTTATCAGCTGGGTGTCAATGCTGTCGTTATCCATTATCAACCACACCACCAACAAGGCAGGCGTGAAGAACACCTTTGCGATACACCGCAGGAAAAAGGCGTTTTATTTTACCTCGCGGACGCTGAAGCAGAAGTTCTTCTCACATTACCTCATGAACCTGCTGACGGTATTCGGACTGGTGTTCTTCGGAGCGTTCCTGTTCAACTCGTTCACGGACAACAGAAGACCCGAGGCCTTTGATGAATGGCGCAGGACGATCGCACATAAATTTGAGGACCTTACGGAAAAGATAAGCAATATGCTCGACATCAACAACGGGCGGAACGTAAAGAACGATGTTAACGTGGGCGGCATGAACAACGGCTCTCTCGGAAATGTAGGCGAGCTGGACTTCAAAGAGGACACGCTTCTGCGGCTCACAGTTGACAAGGCGCCGACATACCCGAT
>CAMNBY010000066.1 GCA_946533615.1 uncultured Clostridia bacterium | reverse complement strand
GGACTTGATGATGTTCATAGCATAGTTGTACTTGCCGTCGCCTACGTGCATGATGCCCGAGATACGGGGAGTGTAGTTGGGCGCATCGTCCTCATAAACTCTGGTGCGGAGGCTCTGCTCAAAGGTTTGCTGCTTGTCCATCAGCTCGTAGATCGTGTCGGTCTGGTCGCCGTTGGTAACGATAGTCTTGTTGCCAAGCACGCGGACAGGCGAGTAGATGATAAGATGCGGGTCGGTGAGCTTGGAGGGGTCTGCGGCCTCGGTCTTGATGCCGTCCTCGGTCTCTGTGAATACGCGGTTGCGGCTGTTTACGCTCCTGCCCATGATAAAATAGGCGGTAACGGCTTTCTTTCCGTCTGCGCTCTTGCCGATGATTATTCCTCTTCCGGGATAGGAATTGCCTTTTAACTCCTCATAGATATCAAGCATTTTCATAAATGTACCTCCCAAATGTTATTTAAGATCAACATAAGCCCTGCCGTCCCTGACGGTTATCCTGTCTTCGCAGAACAGCGACACCGCCTTCGGCAGCAGCTTCCATTCAACGTTTTCCATGATCCTGCGCTGAAGCACCTCGGGGGTGTCGTCGTTTTCAACAGCCACGGTGCCTTGCAGGATTATCGGGCCTGCATCGGCCTTCTCGTTTACAAAATGTATCGTTGCACCCGAGACCTTTACGCCGTATTCCAGTGCTTTTTCGTGAACCCTCAGCCCGTAGAAGCCCTCGCCGCAGAAGCTGGGTATCAGCGCAGGGTGAACATTGATTATCCTGTTCGTGTAGGCCTTGGTGACGCACTCGTCCAGTATGGTCATAAAGCCGGCCAGTACCACAAGATCGGCGCCCTGCCTGTCAAGTTCATCAAGTATCGCCTTGCTGTAGGTCTTGCTGTCGGGGTAGTCCTTCCTTGGCAGGACCACGCTCGGGATCCCAGCCTTTGCGGCTCTTTCGAGGGCAAAAGCCCCCTCTTTGGAAGAGATCACGCAGGTGATCTGTCCGCCGTGTATCTCGCCGCGTTTTTCGGCATCTATAAGCGCCTGAAGATTTGTGCCTCCGCCCGATACAAGCACGACTATTTTTTTCTTTCCGTCCATTTTTAACTCCTCAATATACCAAGCAACACCATACAGTGTTCACCGTATAGTGTTGCAAAGATAATATCAGCAAATGATAACGCCCTCGTCGCTGTCGATCAGCTCGCCGAGGATATAGGCCTCCTCGCCGGCCTCCTTGATAGCAGCAACAGCCTTGTCGGCGTCGTTCTTGTCAACAACGACAGCCATTCCGACACCCATGTTGAAGGTGTTGAACATATCCCTCTCGGGGATCTTGCCTGCCTGTGCGATAAGCTCGAAGATAGGCAGCACCTGAACAGCGCTCCTCTCGATCTTTGCGGAAAGTCCGTCGGGCAGCGATCGCGGGATATTCTCGTAGAAGCCGCCGCCTGTTATATGGCTCACGCTCTTTACAGTGACCTTATCCATAAGGTTCATTATCGCCTTGACATAGATCCTTGTAGGGGTCAGAAGGGTGCTCCCAAGGGTAGCTCCAAGCTCGGAATAGTGCCTTGCAAGGTTCTGCTCGTTTACGTTGAAGACCTTTCTGACAAGAGAGAAGCCGTTGGAGTGAACGCCGCTCGACTTGATGGCGATCATAACGTCTCCCGCCTTCTGGTTCTCGGGGCGGATTATCTTGTCCTTGTCAACAACGCCGACAGAGAAGCCTGCCAGATCGTACTCGTCCTCGGGCATAAGGCCGGGATGCTCGGCAGTCTCGCCGCCGATAAGAGCACACTCAGCCTGAACGCAGCCCTCTGCAACGCCCGAAACTATCTTTGCGATCTTCTCGGGTTCGTTCTTTCCGCAGGCGATGTAGTCCAGGAAGAACTGCGGCCTTGCTCCGCAGCAGATTATGTCGTTCACGCACATGGCAACGCAGTCGATGCCTACAGTGTCGTGCTTGTCCATGATAAAAGCTATCTTTATCTTTGTGCCGACGCCGTCGGTGCCGCTTACCAGCACAGGCTTTTTGATGCCCGTAAGGTCAAGCTCGTACAGTCCGCCGAAGCCGCCGATACCGCTGAGAACGCCTTTGTTCATCGTCCTTGCAACGTGCTGCTTCATAAGCTCGACTGCCTTGTAGCCTGCGGTAACGTCAACGCCTGCGTCCTTGTAGCTGTCAGAAAAACTCTTCATTACAATACCTCGTTTATGAATTTTAGTTCAGGCCGATGCGCTTCATCATTTCCTGATAAGCCTCTTCAACACCGCCCATATCTCTGCGGAAGCGGTCCTTGTCCAGCTTTTCGTGGGTCTTGCTGTCCCAGAAGCGGCAGGTATCGGGGCTGATCTCGTCAGCAAGAATGATCTTGCCGTCCGAGGTCTTGCCGAACTCGATCTTGAAGTCGATGAGGTCAACGCCGATGCCCTTGAAGAACTTGACCATGAACTCATTTACCTTGAAGGCATACTTTGCGATGGTATCGAGCTCCTCCTTGGTGCAAAGGCCAAGAGCCAGAGCGTAGTAATCGTTGATGAAGGGGTCGCCCAGATCGTCGTTCTTGTAGCTGTACTCGAGTATCGGGCAGAGCAGAGCCTTGCCTTCTTCAACGCCCATTCTCTTGGAGAAGCTGCCTGCGGCAACATTTCTGATGATGACCTCGAGCGGAACGATGGAGACCTTCTTTACGAGCGTCTCCCTGTCGGAGAGCTCTTCTACCAGATGAGTGGGAACGCCCTCTTTCTCAAGCATCGAGAACATATAGTTCGTCATTTTGTTGTTGATAACGCCCTTGCCAACGATGGTGCCCTTCTTCACGCCGTTGAACGCGGTAGCGTCGTCCTTGTAGTCAACGATAACGAGCTCGGGATCGCTGGTAGCATAAACCTTCTTTGCCTTTCCCTCGTAGAGCTGTGCGCCTTTTGTGATGTTTTCCATTTTCATTTCCTCCAGTTTATGTATTATTGTTGTTTGTCGTTTTCCTCAAAGCTCGGCGAGCTTGTCCTGAAGCGCCTTGTCCTTGGCTTCAACGCCTTCGGACATCTTTTTCTTCTCGTCAAGAAGCTTCTGCGCGAGAGCGTCGTCCGAGAGGGCGAGTATCTGCACCGCAAGAAGCGCTGCGTTCTTTGCACCGTCAATGCCGACAGTAGCAACGGGCACCCCCGGGGGCATCATGACAGTAGCCAGCAGAGCGTCCATTCCGTCCAGCGCCGCCGACTTCATCGGTATGCCGATAACGGGCAGGGTGGTGTGTCCCGCGAAAACTCCCGCCAGATGTGCCGCCATGCCTGCCGCACAGATGATAACGCCGAAGCCGTTGTCCTTTGCGTTTGCCGCAAACTCCGCCGCAGCTGCGGGTGTTCTGTGAGCGCTCATTACTCTGCACTCAAAGGGCACACCGTAATCCTTCAGCTCCCTGACGGCTTTGGATACCACGGGGAAATCGCTGTCAGAGCCCATGATAACTGCAACTTTTTTCATGTTTTTCAGTCCTTTCAAAATAAAAAAACTGCAACGCAAAAAGCTGCAGCCGTTTACTTGATAAAAGAAAAGGTGCCGTCACAAAGGAAACAAGGCGCAAAAAAGCAAGACCCGAAGGCCGAACCGTAAACGCTTTCAGAAGCAGAAAACAGAGTCTGCTCCAAGGGAGCTGAACAAGTCATCGGACTTCCTCCTTAATGCGAATTGCCGCACTTTTCTCTACTTATTATTTTACTATATCCAATGTTAAATTTCAACATTATATATTATAAAATTTCCGTAAACTTAAAGCACCGCGATTGTACATTTTGACTAAACAAGTCCCGAAAACTCAATATATTGTGTGTCAGAGCGGCTTTGTGCCGATATCGCGGTACTCGGACGCGCATATATCGGAGCAGAGAGCCGCATCGGACTGCTTCATTATCTCCTCAATGTCCGAAGCGGAAGCGGCTGTGCAGGCTCCCGAGATCACAGCTCGCTGCTTTTCGGAAGACATGGAATTAAAGCCGGCAGCAGCCTCCTCGCTGTTAAGCAGGGCGTTTCTCAGCATTGGCGGCAGGTCTGTGCCCATAGAATAATCGTAAAGTGACATAGCTATCCCTCCTTTGGTTATTCTGCCCGCTAAAGCGCCGTTTATACCGCGGTCAAGTTGACAACGGTGTCTGTGGGTGTTATAATAACCTTGACAAGTCGAAAAACAGCGAAGGGAGAACCAAATGAAGGAGCTTTCAAATATAGGCGTCATCAAAGAGCTGCTGGAACGGCACGATTTCAGCTTTTCAAAGGGACTCGGCCAGAATTTTCTGATAAACCCCTCGGTCTGTCCGCGGATAGCCGAGATGGGCGGCGCCGCCAAGGGCTGCGGAGTCATCGAGATCGGAACTGGCATCGGCGTCCTGACCTGTGAGCTGGCGAAACGCGCAGACAAGGTCGTTGCCATCGAGATCGACGGGCGCCTGATGCCCGTCCTCGACGAAACGCTCGCCGAGTTCGACAACATAAAGATAATAAACGAAGACGTGATGAAGGTAGATCTTGCGGCTCTTATCAGGGAAGAGTTTCAGGGGCTTGACGTGGCGGTCTGTGCCAATCTGCCGTATTACATCACATCTCCGATCATCATGATGCTGCTGGAGAGCCGACTGCGTATCCGTTCGATAACCGTAATGGTGCAGAAGGAGGCCGCCCAACGCCTCTGCGCAGAGCTTGGCACAAGGGAGGTCGGCGCTGTTACCGTCGCTGTGCGCTATTTCTCCGAGCCCGAGGTGCTGTTCAACGTCTCACGCGGCAGCTTTATGCCTGCGCCTAATGTAGACAGCTGCGTTATCCGCTTCAATATCCGCGAGAGCACGCCCGAAGGCGTGGCTGACGAAGCCTTCTTTTTCAAGACAGTAAGGGCGGCTTTTTCCCAAAGGCGCAAGACGCTCATCAATTCAACGGCCTCGGGACTCAATATTTCCAAGGAAATAGTCCGCACCGCGATCCTTGATGCCGGCTTGACAGATAACGTCCGCCCGGAGCAGCTTTCTATGGACGGTTTCATTGACTTTTCCAATGAACTGTACAAGCTTGTTCTATAAAGCATAATATCTTTACAAATGTAATATCGCCTGTGTCGAAACTTGTCGATACAGGCGATATTATTATTTTCAAAACGCCTGTTTTCGTCATATTCTTATCGAAAGAGATAGTATCATATTAGTCGGGACTATAAATCTTTCGGAAGGAATGTGATAAAAATGAGAAAGCAAAACAGCTTTACATTAAATCTTGCAGATAGGCTCGCTGTTACAAAATGTATTGTTATTTCCTTGACAGCTTTTGCAGTATCGGCCGGCAGCGTCGGCGACTCTCCGTCGATGATAAACGTCGGCCTCTCGGCTGTTTTTCCCGAAAACGCCATACCTGTTTTCCTTGCTTCGGGAATGTTCTACCTGATAAGCGGAGCCTTCTCCGAAGGTGTCGTGCCGCTGTCGGCAATGCTCATCATCGTCCTGTTCCGTTATTTTGTCCGAAAGTTCTCGGCGCTGCGCAGCTTCTATGATTCGGAACCCCTGCTTAATTCTGCCGCGGCGGCGCTGACGGGCGGCCTGCTTTCTTTGGTCTATGCCTCGGCGGTGGGAATGGACACCGCCCGAACCGTCTCGGGAATAGTTTCTTCGCTGATGCTCGGAGTGTTCGTTTACGCCTTTTCAAATCTTGCCCTCAGATATACCGAGCACGGTAGCTTCGCTTCAACGGGCTTCGAGCTTTTCTGCCTTGCTGCCGTCTATATCTGCGCGGTTTCGGCTCTTTCGGGCGCTCATGTATTCTTCATCGACCTCGGACGAGCCCTCTCCTGCGCTGTTCTGCTGCTTGCAGCAAAAAAACGCGGCTCTGTCTGGGGTGCTGCCTTCGGAGCGCTTACGACCTGCGCTGTCCTTATCGGCGAGGCATCGCTTGCGTCCAACACATTTCTGCTGGCGGCGGCAGGGCTGATCTGCGGGGCTTTTTCACAGCTCGGGACGCTTGCTGTAGCCCTTTCTTTTCTGATCTCAATGGCCGCGGGGCTTGTATCCTCGGGCGTCGGCGCAGATACATTTTATATGTTCGGAGACGCAGCCGTCGGAGCGGTTTTGTTTGCACTTGTGCCTGAGAAGCTTGCAAGGCGTTTCTCGGCGCTTGTTTTCGGCAGCTCGGGAGTTTATTCGGCTCTCAGCAGCACAACTGCCTCGCGGCTAAGCTTCGTTTCTCATACACTCTCGGACATCAGGCGGGAGATCGTGCTTGTGAACTCCGCCCTCGAGCGAAAGATCAAAGCCCCCTCGCCTGCCGACCGTGCCTGGAACGAGCTCTGCTCGCGCTGCAATAAGCGCTCGGCCTGTACCGCAAACGAAAAGCAGCACCGCTCAAAGCTTTCCGACCTTGCCGAGGCTGCCGCACGTTTCGGAGAGATCGCCTCCTGCGAGGCGGCTGCGGCTTTTCCTGATTGCATACGCCCCGAGCTGCTTGCCGACAGCTTCAATTATTCCGCCGCCGCATTATCTGAATTCCGCGCGGGAAGAGTCCGCTCCGCACAGCTCAGATCGCTCCTTTGCGAGCAGCTGACCACCATGGAGGAGCTGCTCGGAGACCTCTCCTACCGCGTTGACGGCCTTCGTTCCGTCGATCCCGCGCTTTCGGCAAAGGTCGCAGATCACTTTTCGTCACTTGGCTATAACAGGGTCAGAGCCTGCGTTTATCTTGATAATGACGGCTTTCGCAGGGTCGATGTTTTCCTGCCTTGCGCATTTCACGGCGAAGCTGCCGCAGCAGCCGTTTCTGTCTCCGATCTGACCGACACCGACCTCGAGCTTCCCGTGATCTCGCTTTCGGGCGGCACGGCAAGGCTGGTTTTCCATGAACGCACGCCATACGGCCTGTCTCGCGGCACCTATACTGCGGCGGGCACAGCCTCGCAGGTCTCGGGAGATGTGATCTCCGTGATCGAGCTGCCCTCTGGGAACGTCTGCGCCGTCCTCGCCGACGGAATGGGAACAGGCCCGAGAGCTCGGCTCGACGCCGTCTTTGCCTCCGATCTTGCGACCCGCCTGATAACCGCAGGCGTTTCGATGCGCACAGCTTTGAGACTTGTGAATTCGGCGCTGCTC
>CAMNBY010000065.1 GCA_946533615.1 uncultured Clostridia bacterium | reverse complement strand
CCTCCTGTAGAGTATTCTGTAAAGGATTACGATTCGTTCTTTACCGAGTCTGTACCCAGCGAGCTTTTCTATGAGTGGGTGCAGGGCGACGCCTGCTATTGCTGTATTCTCGGAACCGATGATAAGATAACCGAGATCGACACAGACGTTGACAACGGCCGCGTGCTTGTCCTGATAAAGGACAGCTACGGCAATGCGCTCGTGCCTTATCTGGCAACGGGCTTTGAAAAGATCTATGTCTGCGATTTCAGATATTCCGATATATATATCAGTGATTTTGCCGAAGAGGTCGGCGCTACCGATATACTTTACGGCTTGTCTATCTCTTCCTGCTTCGAGCCCTCACAGATCGAGGCTATGAACAAAATGCTTTGATGTTTCTCGCGCAGGCTTTGTCTGCGCGATTTTTTTGTCTTCTGAAATATTTTCCTCTGCTTTGGAATAAGCTTGTATCGGAGGGATATGAATGAAAGTATTTGCTTTTCTTACAGCCGTAATCTGCGCCTTTGCGCTGATGTCCATTGCTGCGCCCGCGGCCGAGCCTGCCGAGCAGCTGCTGACGTATTCGCCCGAGCGAGAATCGGAGAGCGTAAATGCGGCGGCTGCTTCGGTTTATGAAGTCGGGAGCCGCAGCTTTATATATTCTTACAACAGCAGCGAACAGTGCCCGATCGGACATCTTGCAAAGCTGATGGTATATCTTTTAGCAGTCGAAAAGATAGAGTCAGGAGAGCTGTCACTTTCGGACACGGCAACGGTCTCGGCGAGGGCAAATTCGATGCAAGGAGCGCAGATCTGGCTTGATATGGGCGAAGTCATCACAGTTGACGAGCTGATGCGCTCCATAGCGGTCGGCAACGCCAACGATGCCTGTGTTGCTCTTGCGGAGCGGGTCGCAGGCTCGGAGGAGGCTTTTGTTGATATGATGAATTCGGAGGCGCTGCGGCTCGGGATGAAAAATACCGTTTTCAAAGACTCCTCGGGGCTTGACCCGGGAACTGTCTCAACAGCTGCGGATATATCGCTGCTCATCGCTGAGCTGTGCAGACATCCCGACAGCCTTGCGCCGTTTTCTGTCCGGTTAGATGAAGTACGCGGAGGCAAAGCACAGCTTGTCAGCCTTAATACTCTCATCAGCAGCTGCAAGGGAGCGATCGGTTTCAAAATAGGCACTCTCGAACACAGCGGTGAGTGTGCCGCAGAGGCGGTAAGAAGGGGAGACCGAATAATTTGTTCGGTAATACTCGGCTCTGATCCGGGTGCCGATATTGCCGCTGAGGCTGAGAGGCTGATGAACAAGGCACTTGCCGATACCGTTCTGTTTATCCCCGACTATCCGGAGGAGGCCGCAGGGCCCTTGAAGGCCGTTCATGGTCAGGCGCATGAATGCTCCCTTGAGCACGGAGATATACAGGGGATAACTCTTCACACCGAAGATAAAGAGAGCGTAACGGCTCGTGTCACATTGCCGGCAAAGCTTGAAGCGCCCGTTGGAAAAGGAGAGGTCGTCGGCAGCGTTTCGTATTATGTTGGAGACCGCTTTGCTTTTTCTGTTAAGATCTTTACAGGAGAGAGCATAGCTCCTGTTACATTCGGGTATGTATTCAAGAAAATTTGGTTAAATCTGCTTAAATGCTGACGAGAAATTTGTGATAAGTGTACAAAAGTGTTGCGAGATAATTAAATCGCTTGAAAAATCGGCGGAAATATTGTATAATTTATAGTAGCTTATTATGAGAAAGGATTGATACTGTTGTCAATTAAGCTGAACACGAATTATATAGACCGCTTTGTGGCCGCTCACGAGCTCGAGGCGATCGCACCTGCCGTTACTGCTGCGCATAATACCTTAGCTGCAGGTAATGGACTTGGAAGTGATTTTCTCGGTTGGGTCGATCTTCCCGTAAACTACGACAAGGAAGAATTTGCCCGCATCAAGGCTGCCGCAGAGAAGATCAAGAAGACCGCCGATATTCTTATAGTTATCGGAATAGGCGGATCATATCTTGGCGCACGCGCAGCTATCGAGCTGCTCCAGAGCCCGTTCTATAATAACCTTAAAAAGGATACACCCGATATCTACTATGTTGGTAACAACATTAGCCCGACTTACCTCAATCAGGTGCTTTCTATCTGTGAGGGCAAGGATATCTGCGTGAACATCATCTCAAAGTCCGGCACTACCACCGAGCCTGCGCTGGCATTCCGTATCTTCAAGCAGCTGCTTGAAAAGAAATACGGCAAGGACGGCGCCAAGGAGAGGATCTTTGCCACCACCGACAAGGCCAAGGGCACCCTCAAGGAGCTCTCTGACACCGAAGGCTACGAGACATTTGTGGTACCCGATGATGTAGGCGGAAGATTTTCTGTACTCACAGCTGTCGGCCTGCTGCCTATCGCCTGTGCAGGCTGCGACATAGATAAGCTGATGCAGGGAGCTCAGAAGGCAAGAGAGAAGTATGCTGCCGATGACGGCAATGACTGCTACAAGTATGCTGCCCTGCGCAACATATTCTACAACAAGGGCAAGAGCGTTGAAATGCTTATCACCTATGATCCCAGCTTCACAATGATGAGCGAGTGGTGGAAGCAGCTCTTCGGCGAGAGCGAAGGCAAGGATCAGAAGGGCATCTTCCCCTCGTCTGCGACCTTCTCGACCGATCTGCACTCTCTTGGTCAGTTCATTCAGGACGGCTCGAGGATCATGTTCGAGACCGTCGTTGACATCAAGCAGCCCAAGCAGGATCTTTTCCTTGAGGACGACAAGGACAACCTTGACGGCCTGAACTTCCTGACCAACCAGAATATGTCTGTTGTAAACAGGAGAGCTTTTGAGGGCACTATACTGGCTCACACCGAGGGCGGCGTTCCTAATCTTGTGCTCGAGATGGATGCTCCCGATGAGGAAAACCTGGGTGAGCTGATCTACTTCTTTGAAAAGGCCTGCGCTATATCCGGCTATATGCTGGGCGTTAATCCCTTCAATCAGCCCGGTGTTGAGAGCTACAAGAAGAATATGTTCGCGCTGCTCGGCAAGCCCGGCTACGAGGACAGAAAGGCCGAGCTTGAGGCAAGGCTTGGCAGATAAACCCAAATCAGGGACAAAGAGGCGGTGACGACCGGCCTCTAAAAATAAAGGTCCGCATGGACAGAATGGAGTTTTGATTATGATAAATCTGATACCCGGAAAGAAAGGTACTGGCAAGACCAAGATACTTATTGATTCCATCAAGGCTGGGCTCGAGACCGCGACCGGCAATGTTGTCTGCATCGAGAGAGGCATGAAGCTCACCTATGACATCCCTCACAAGGTAAGACTTGTAGACGCCGAGGAATACGGCATCAACAGCTTTGACGCATTCTATGGTTTCGTTGCCGGAATGCTGGCAGGCAACTACGATATACAGCAGGTATACGTTGACGGCATCCTGAAGATCGGCGGCAGAGACTACGAGGCTCTCGGCGATATGATCGAGAAGCTCGCTATGCTCGCAAAGGACGTTAAGGTCGTTCTGACTATCTCTGCTGATGTTGAAGAGCTGCCAGCAAAGGTAAGAGCTTTCATCAAATAATTGAAAGTTAGCAAAAAAGTATTGACAAATCCGAAAACTCGGGTTATAATAAAATTTGTGATGTTTGAGGTGAAGCTATGATACTTCAGATGAAGCGGCTTTTCGACAATGTCGGCGAGAGCGAGGACATTGAGTTTTCTGTCTCGCAGGACGAGCTTGATCGGTTCGCGCCTGATATCACCCTTGCTTCTCCGATCTCGGTCAGCGGCAAGGCTTATAACCGTGCAGGAGTTGTTATGCTCGATTATAAGATAAATGCCGTGCTTGCACATACCTGCGACAGGTGCCTCAAGGACTTTGAGCGTGAATACAGCTATGATATTTCTCATGTTTGTGTCAACGAAGAGTCCGATAACGACGAGTACCTTGTCTGCAATAATTGCAGGCTTGAAGTGACCGATGCTGCTGTGACCGATCTTTTGATCCAGCTCCCCACAAAGATTCTTTGCAGGGAGGATTGCAAAGGACTGTGCCAGTTCTGCGGCGCCGATCTTAATCTTGGCGGCTGCGGCTGCAGCGAGCATTGACCTGAAAGTATGAAATAAGGAGGTGCCACAAATGGCAGTACCAAAGAGAAAAGTATCCAAGGCTAGAAGAGACAAGAGACGCTCGGCTGTATGGAAGCTTGAAGCTCCCGCTCTCAGCAGATGCTCAAACTGCGGCGAGCTCATCGCTCCCCATAAGGTTTGCAAGAACTGCGGCTATTACAAGGGCGTAGAGGTTATCAAGAAGGAAGCCTGATCTTGACTTGCTAAGGGCAGAGGAGCACTTTTACTTCTCTGCCTTTTTGCTATGTTTTGAAATCATTACGGGGGTGGGTCTGCTTTGTCTGCTGAGGTTACAGGTATCATGAAGCACAGTCCTGCCTTTCGTGCAGGCTTGAAAAAAGGCGATATTCTTATAAGCGTCAACGGCCACGAGATAAACGACGTGCTTGACTATATGTTCTACTGCGCAGAGGACAGGCTGGTGCTTGTTTATGAGCGTGAAGGAGAGCGCCTTGAGCAGGTCGTTATCAAATCCGAGTTCGATGATCTCGGACTTGAGTTCCAGTCTTTCCTGATGGATAACAAGCGCACCTGCTCGAACAAGTGCATCTTCTGCTTTATTGACCAGATGCCGAAGGGAATGCGCGAGACGCTGTATTTCAAGGACGATGATGCACGTCTTTCTTTTTTGCAGGGCAATTATGTCACCCTGACAAACCTGACGGACAAGGATATCCAGCGCATCATAGATATGAGGCTGAATATCAATGTCTCTGTGCATACCACAAATCCCGAGCTGCGCTGCAAGATGATGCATAACCGTTTTGCCGGAGAGAAGCTTCGCTACCTTAAAATGATAGCTGACAGCGGCCTGATGATGAACTGCCAGATCGTATGCTGCCCTGAGATAAACGACGGCGCGGAGCTTCAGAGGACGCTTGATGACCTTGAAGCCCTTATGCCAAGTATCCAGTCCGTGGCAGTCGTTCCGGTCGGTGTTACCAAGTTCAGGGAGGGGCTCTATCCGCTGCGGCCTTTTACAAAAAACGAGGCAGAAGCTGTGATAGACATTATTGAGGCCAAGCAGAAGCAGTGCCTTGAGAAGTGGGAGACCAGAATGGCCTATCCTGCCGATGAGTTCTATCTGCTTGCCGAGCGCGACCTGCCGCCTACCGAGTTTTACGAGGACTATCCTCAGTATGAAAACGGCGTAGGGCTGCTGCGCTCATTGCAGGACGAGGTTGATCAGGCGCTTGAGGACGCACCCGAAAGTGTGTCTCCAAGGCGGATAACACTTGCCACGGGAACTGCCGCCGAGGCGTTCCATAAGCACCTTGCCGGACAGATAATGAAGAAGTACCCGATGCTGGATATCCGAGTCGTCGGGATAGTAAATCGCTTTTTCGGCGAGACGATCACTGTTGCGGGACTTGTGACTGCGGGCGATCTTATCGACCAGCTGAGGGGCAGGGAGCTTGGCGAGGAGCTTTTGATACCGCGTGTTATGCTTAAAGCTGACGAGCCGATATTTCTTGACGATCTCTCGGTGAGCGATGTTGAGCGTGAGCTGGATATAAAAGTTACTGCCGTCAGAAATGACGGTTTTGAATATCTTGATGCGATACTGGGTATCACATATTGAAATAAGGACTTGAGAAAGGAGTGAGCCTGATGGCTTTGCCGACCGTTGCTATAGTCGGAAGACCGAATGTAGGAAAAAGTACACTGTTCAATAAGCTCATCGGACAGAAGCTTTCCATAGTTGAAGATACTCCGGGCGTTACCCGCGACCGTATCTATGCTAAATGCGAATGGCTCAACAGAGAGTTTATGCTCGTTGACACAGGCGGTATCGAGCCTGCGTCCGACGATACTATACTGGTGCAGATGCGCCGACAGGCCGAGCTTGCGATCACAAAGGCCGATGTTACGATATTTGTTACAGATCTGCGTTCCGGCGTTACCGCTAACGATTCCGAGGTCGCCGCAATGCTGCTTAAAAGCGGAAAGCCCATAGTGCTTTGCGTTAACAAATGTGATGCGGTAGGAGAGCCTCCTGCTGAGTTTTATGAGTTCTATAATCTTGGACTTGGCGATCCGATTGCTGTTTCGTCTGTCCACGGACACGGCACCGGCGACCTTCTTGATGAAGTCCTGAAGCTGCTGCCCGAGACCGAGAACGAGGATTACGGCGAGGACGTTATTTCTGTTGCTGTTATCGGAAAGCCGAATGTCGGAAAATCCTCACTCATCAACTGCGTGTGCGGCGAAAACAGGGTGATCGTTTCCGATATTGCGGGTACCACCAGAGATGCAACGGACACTTACCTTGAAAACGAGCAGGGCAAGTTCGTGCTGATAGACACGGCGGGCATCAGAAAAAAGTCAAAGGTTCTGGAAAGCATTGAGCGTTACAGCGTCCTGCGCTCTTATATGGCTGTTGACCGTGCTGACGTAGCGGTTATAGTGATCGACGCTCAGGTGGGCTTTACCGAACAAGACTCCAAGGTGGCAGGCTATGCTCATGAAAAGGGCAAGGCTTGTGTTATCGCCGTTAACAAGTGGGATGCCATCGAGAAGGACACCAAGACGATGGATGAATTCCGCAAGAAGCTGGAAGCTGATTTCAGCTTCATGAGCTATGTGCCGTTTGTGTTTGTTTCGGCAAAGACGGGTCTCAGGATAAATAAGCTCTTCGAGACCGTTGTTTATGTTGCCAAGCAGAACGCTGTCCGTATCCCTACGGGCAAGCTCAACGATGTGCTTGTTTATGCGACTACAAGAGTTCAGCCGCCCTCGGATAAGGGCCGCAGGCTGAAGATCTATTACATGACTCAGGCTTCTACAAAGCCGCCCACGTTCGTATGCTTTGTAAACCGCGCCGACCTTTTCCATTTTTCGTATCAGCGTTATATCGAAAACCAGATAAGAGAAACTTTTTCTCTTGACGGCACTCCTATTGTGCTCAAGGTCCGCGAACGCGACAGGAATGATGTCAAATAAAAGCTCTGAAAGGAACCGATCAACTTGACTACTAAGATATTATGTCTTGTATTTACCGCAGTTTTCTGCTATCTTCTCGGCAGTGTGAATTCTGCCATTACCGTCTGCAAGCTCTTAAAGGGCAAGGACATCCGTGAATACGGCTCTAACAACGCAGGACTTACGAATGTGCTTCGCGTGTTCGGCAAAGGCCCTGCGCTGGCAACGCTGCTCTGCGACCTTGCAAAAGGCGTTGTTGGCGTTGTTATCTGTCGTATAATCGTCACCCGCGTTGTCGGCGTTGTTTTCTTTGATGACAAGCTGTTTATCGGATATGTTGCCGGCGTTTTCGTAATGCTTGGACATATTTTCCCTGTGTTTTACGGCTTTCACGGCGGAAAGGGCGTGCTTCTTACCGCTACGACCCTGCTTGCTATAGACCCGATAACCTGTGTGCTGGCTGTGTCTGTTTTTGCGCTGGTCGTAGCTCTAACAAAGTATGTTTCCCTCGGTTCGATCTGCGCTGCTATCTCTTACCCTATATTCACCTTTGTTACTCAGCTGCTGAGAGATAATGACAACCGCCTGATAAATGCAGGAATGGCGCTTATATTCGCTTGTTTGATTATTTATATGCACCGTCCCAATATCCAGCGCCTGATCGCAGGCAACGAGAATAAGCTGAGCTTCGGCTCCAAGAAAAAGGAGGACTGAACAATGGCAACAGTAGCAATACTTGGTTCGGGCGCATTTGGTCTTTCGCTGGCTGTTATGTGTGTCAAGGCCGGACATTCCGTTTCTGTTTGGTCGAAGTTCCAAGACGAGATCGACACTATCCACCGTACAGGAAGCCTTAAAGCCAAGCTTCCGGGTGTCAAGATACCCAAGGAGGTACATCTGACTACGGACATTTCCTGCGTTAAGGATAAGGAGATAGTTATCGTAGGTATCCCTACCTCGTTCCTCAGGAGCGTCTGTGAAGAGGCGAAGCCGTTTGTTTCTCCCTCTTCGATAATTCTGAACACGGCCAAAGGCCTCGAAAACGGCTCTCTCAAGACTATGAGCACAGTTATAAAGGAAGTTTTTCCCGATAACACAGTGGCTGTTCTAACAGGACCCAGCCACGCCGAAGAGCTGGCTCGCGGCATTCCCACGACTGTTGTTGTGGCGTCTGATAACAGGGAAGCCTCCTACTATGTACAGAGCGTTCTTTCAAATTCCACCTTCCGTGTTTATGTGAACGATGATGTGCTCGGCTGCGAGATAGGCGGTTCTCTGAAGAATGTAATTGCCCTTGCCGCAGGCGTTATCGACGGCCTTGGCATGGGCGATAACACAAAGGCCGCCCTTATGACCAGGGGAATAAAGGAGATCAAGCGTCTCGGCGCCGCTATGGGCGCTCAGGCTGAGACTTTTTCGGGGCTCAGCGG
>CAMNBY010000064.1 GCA_946533615.1 uncultured Clostridia bacterium | reverse complement strand
TGGCTTTGTGCAGAATTTGGTGGGCTTTTCGCTCTACTATGGTGGAAACACTTCGGGCTTGGTGTGGTGAGACAGGATTTGAAACAGCTGTCCTCGTGCGAACTTATAAGCGGAGCGTTAATTGTGAATTGCCAGTTTATCCGCTTCGCGGCGAGATTCCGCCGCAGGCGGCACATTCATTGTGCATTGTGCATTGTGCATTGAAAATCAGTGCAAGCCCGAATAGACCCACACGCAAACAAGCCCCCCTGACGGCTGCACCGCAGCCTCATTCACAAAGTGAAACTGCCTCCCCTCCGGGGAGGCCTCGCAAGGCTCCGCCAAGCGCTCGATTGAAAGCTGGTGGGGGAATTAAAAAAGGAGAATGTATGATGCAAGAGAATGATAATCAGTTTTTTATAGATTCGGACGAGCTGTCGGAGTCGGCGCTCAAGCGGAAGCATCAGCTTGAGAACGACCCCTCCTGCCGTACCGACCATATGAAGTATATGGAGGGGCAGGAGCAGATCAAGTCCGATATAATGGAAAAGGTGATGCGTGAGGTCGAGAGCTACGACCCCGAGGCCTATACCGCCCGCGACGTCCAGAGAGCGATGCAGAAGCAGAACCCCGGTATCGAGGATCTCAAGGCGCTGCTTTCGCCTGCCGCCGAGCCCTTTCTTGAAAAAATGGCGGAGCGTGCAAGACTCGAGACCCGCAAGCACTTCGGCAATACCGTCTATCTCTTCACGCCGCTCTATATCGCAAATTACTGCGAGAACTACTGCGTCTACTGCGGCTTCAACTGCTACAACAAGATCAGGCGAATGAAGCTGACTATGGAGCAGATAGAGCACGAGATGAAGGTCATCGCCGACAGCGGCATGGAGGAGATACTTATCCTCACGGGCGAGAGCCGGGCGATGAGCGACGTCAGGTACATCGGCGAGGCCTGCAAACTTGCCCGCAAGTATTTCCGCATGGTGGGCATCGAGATCTACCCCGTTAACGTTGAGGACTACCGCTATCTCCACGAGTGCGGAGTGGACTACGTTACCGTGTTCCAGGAGACCTACGACACAGAGAAGTACGAGACCCTGCACCTCATGGGTCACAAGAGAGTCTGGCCGTACCGCTTCGAGGCTCAGGAAAGAGCCCTGATGGGCGGTATGCGCGGCGTTGCAGGCTCGGCGCTGCTGGGGCTTTCGGATTTCAGGCGAGATGCACTGGCAAGCGCACTGCATATGTACTTTCTCCAGCGCAAGTACCCCCACGCCGAAATATCCCTCTCCTGCCCGAGACTGCGCCCGATAATCAACAACGGAAAGATAAATCCCCGTGACGTCGGCGAGAAGCAGCTCTGCCAGATACTCTGCGCCTACAGGATATTCCTGCCCTTTGCCGGCATAACCGTTTCCTCGCGCGAGAGCGAGACCTTCCGAAACGGCATCGTCAAGATAGCCGCCACAAAGATCTCGGCCGGGGTCTCCACGGGCATCGGCGACCACGAGAGCAAGTACACGGGGAAGGAGAGCGACGCCGAGGGCGACGAGCAGTTCGAGATCAACGACAGCCGCAGCTTCGACAAGATGTACAGGGATATGTCCGCCGAGGGGCTCCAGCCCGTGCTGAACGACTACCTTTATGTTTAAGATCTTTTGTGTCACACATCGGGGGCTCTGCTCTGACTTTTCAGAACAGCTTGCCCTCATAGCCGCTGCCCGTCCCGACGGGATCATACTCCGCGAAAAGGATCTGGACGAGGCTGCATACACCGACCTTGCCCGCAGGGCTCTTGACATCTGCAAGCAGAGCGGTACGCCGCTTGTGCTTCACAGCTTTGTCGGCACTGCCCTCGGCCTTGGCGCAGACAGTATACACCTGCCGCTCCGTGCTCTCCGCGAGCTTGGCGAGGACAGAAAGCAGGCCTTTGCGGCGATAGGCGCGTCAGTCCATTCTCCCGAGGAGGCTGCGGAGGCCGAAGCTCTCGGGGCGGCTTACGTTATCGCAGGCCACATCTTCGAGACCGACTGCAAGCGAGGCCTTGCGGGTCGTGGGCTCGGTTATCTCCGACAGGTCTGCGAGGCTGTCAGGATACCCGTATACGCCATCGGCGGGATAGGAAAAGAGAACATCGCAGCTGTTGCGGCGGCGGGGGCCTCGGGCGCCTGCATAATGAGCGGCTTCATGAAAAGCCCCGACCCGCAGAGGCTGCTGGACGAACTGAGAAAACAGACGGAAAGGAACATCGAATGAAATTAGAACCATCAATGCTCAAGCTTTACGCCATCACAGACAGGGGCTGTCTGAGGGGGCGTGACCTTTGCGAGTCCGTCGAGGCCGCCATAAAGGGCGGAGCGACCATGATACAGCTGAGGGACAAGGAGCTCTCGGAGCGCGAGCTGATAAAAGAGGCGCGGATGCTCAAGGAGGTCTGTGCTGCGTACAACGTTCCGCTGATAGTAAACGACAACTTCAGGGCGGCGCTGCTTGCAAAGGCTGACGGCGCTCATGTCGGTCTGCACGACACTCCCGTTCGGGTCATCAGGGAGATGGCAGGCGAGGATTTTATAATCGGCGCCACGGCAAAGACGGTGACTCAGGCAAAGGCAGCCGAAAAGGCAGGCGCCGACTATCTTGGAGTGGGCGCGGTATTTCCCTCGCCGACAAAGAAGAACGCAGTCAGGATAACGCCTGCACTTTTCCGCGAGATCGCGGCAAGCGTAGACATTCCTGCGGTGGCTATCGGCGGTATAAACAAGGACAACATGATCTCGCTTGCGGGCAGCAACGCCGCAGGCTTCGCTGTAGTTTCGGCGATCTTTGGTGAAGAAGACATTCAGTCCGCCGCCGCCCAAATGCGCACCCTCGCCGATTATTTTTAATCCGCCCCGGGCGCGGGTGCGCAGGTCGCGAGAACGGCGGCAAGCCGCCTCACAACTGTGTGATG
>CAMNBY010000063.1 GCA_946533615.1 uncultured Clostridia bacterium | reverse complement strand
TATAGGTCGGTATCGAATCCATCGGCCCTGGGCGATAGAGGGAGATAACTGCGATAAGATCCTCGATGCCCGTAGGGCGGAGCTTCATTATCGCGGCTGTCATGCCTGCGCTTTCAAACTGGAAAACGCCCTCTGTCCTGCCCTCGGTCAGCATATCGTACACAGCCTGATCGTCGAGGGGTATCTTATCTATATCGAAATCAGGAACGCTGCGGCGGATAGCCTGCTGGGCGTGGTCGATTATCGTCAGGTTGCGCAGCCCGAGGAAGTCTATCTTCAACAGCCCGAGCCTCTCCAATACAGTCATGGTATACTGGGTCGAGACCGCACCGTCACGGGCATAGAGCGGAACGTAGCAGTCAACCGGCTCTTTTGTTATAACGACGCCTGCGGCATGAGTCGAGGTATTCCTCGGCATTCCCTCGATCTTGGCGGCGTTGTAAAGCAGCTCGCGGATCTTTGGGTCGCTGTCCATGAGCTTTTGGAGCTCGGGGAGACCCTGGGGGGCGTTTTTGAGCTCGTAGCCTCTTGGGATAGCTTTGGAGACCTTATCGCCGACCGCATAGGGCAGACCCATTACCCTTGCGGTATCGCGGATAGCCTGCTTTGCGGCAAGAGTGCCGAAGGTGACGATCTGTGCGACATGGTCAGCGCCGTACTTGTTTATAACATAATCTATCACGCGCTGTCTGCCTTCCATGCAGAAGTCGATGTCGAAGTCGGGCATGGAGACCCTCTCGGGGTTCAGAAAGCGCTCGAACAGCAGGTCATATTTCAGCGGGTCGATGCCTGTGATACCGATGCAGTAGGCGCAGAGACTTCCCGCTCCCGAGCCTCGCCCGCAGCCCACGGGTATCTTCTGAGAGCGGGCGTAGTGTATGAAATCCCAGACTATAAGATAATAGTCGGTGTAGCCCATGCTCGTTATGACAGAGAGCTCGTACTCAAGGCGCTCGAAGGCCTGCTCGGAGGGTGTTCCGTAGCGCTCGTAAAGCCCCTTGCGGCACATATCCCGAAGGAAGGCCTCGTTGTCCTCGACGCCGTCGATGTGGAAGTAAGGCAGCTTTGTCTTGCCGAACTCGAACTCGACATTGCAGCGCTCGGCGATAAGCGCCGTGTTCTCGATGGCCTCGGGATAGGCGGAGAAAAGCTTCTCCATCTCGCTTTGTGATTTGATATAGAACTCCTCCGTCGGGAACGCGAGCTTTGGCGGGTCGTCGAGTGTGGAGCCCGTTGAGATGCAGGTGAGTATCTTCTGTGCAAGAGCGTCCTCGCGGCGGACGTAATGTGCGTCGTTCGTGGCAGCAAGCGGAATACCCGTTTCCCGCGAGATGCGCACAAGCTGCGGTATTATCCGCTGCTCGTCCATTATCCTGTGATCCTGAAGCTCGATATAATAGTTGCCCTCACCGAAGATCGAGAGGTAGCGCAGGGCTGTTTCCTTAGCGCCCGAATAATCACCCGCGGTAAGCTTTCGCGGTATCTCGCCCGCAAGGCAGGCAGACATACAGATAAGCCCCTCGTGGTACTTTTCAAGCAGCTCGAGGTCTATCCTCGGGCGGTTATAGAAGCCCTCGGTATAAGAGAGCGAGACCATTTTGATAAGGTTCCTGTAGCCCTGCTCGTTCTTGCAGAGCAGGATAAGGTGAAAGGGCGAGAGGTCGAGCTTTGAATACTTATCGTGGCGTGAACGCGGAGCCACATAGCACTCGCAGCCGATAACGGGCTTGATGCCCTGCTTTTTGCACTCGTTATAGAACTCCACAGCGGCAAACATGTTGCCGTGGTCGGTAACAGCGCAGGCGGTCTGGCCGAGCTCCTTCACCCGACTTACAAGGTCTGCTATCCGGCAGGCTCCGTCAAGAAGCGAATATTCACTATGAAGATGAAGATGAACAAATCGCTCCATTGGGTCGGGGCTCCTTTCAGGGGGCTTTGTTTCGGTTTTCCTCGCGCCTCAGCTTGTCCGCGAACTCTGCGATGCGCGCAAGCCTGTGGTTGACGCCCGAACGCGAGATCGGCGGATCGGCAAGTGTCCCCAGATCCTTGAGGCTGATGTCGGGGTTCTCGTATCTGAGCTCCGCCATCTCTCTCAGGGTCTCGGGCAGGGCTGCAAGGCCGACGGTTTCCTCTATATATTCAATATCTGCCACCTGTTTTTCGGCGGCGCGGAGAGTTTTTTCAATGTTTGCGTTGTCGCAGTTGACAGCGCGGTTTATCTTGTTGCGCAGCTCTTTCATCATCTTTGCGTTGATGAACTCGAGCGAGCAGTTTGTGGCGCCCATGATGGTCAGCAGGTCGATGATATTATCCGACTCCTTGACGTAGACGATCTGGGCTTTTTTGCGTTCGGTCTGCTTTGCAAGGATAGAGTAATTATCCAGCAGCAGCAGGCCGAAGTCGTTGCAGAGCTGGATATGAGGCATCACGAACTCCATGTGGTATTTCTTCTCGGGGTCGTTCACGGACCCGCAGGCAAGGAAGATGCCTGCGATCAGCTGTGGATAATACCTGGCCTTCGGAAGATCGTCCTTTGTAAGGCGGCGAGAGGAATCCATCCTGAAATATTCAAGCAGGGACATCCTGTCGCTGTGCTTTGGAACGGTAAGAGTATACAGCATAACGCCCCGACGCTTTTCGGCCGAGGTCATCTCAACGGCTTCGCCGCCGCAGATGCGCTCGCAGTTTTTCTTGAAGAACTCAGCCACGGAGACGTGCTCTGTAAGCAGCATTATCTCCTCGTCGCTGAGCACATTGCAGAAGGTCAGTATGCCCATCAGGCAGACGTCGGCCTTTTCGCGCGTGTTGATGCGGGAGATCATTTCTTCCTTGGCTTTATATGAGAAAGAAGGGTTTTCCATTTATCGACCTCTTAATGCTTGTCTATATCCCTGTGAGAGAGCCTTATCTTATGACCGGAGCCGTTGAGGTGAGCGGCCAGCGCCTCGGCGAAGGTAACGCTCCTGTGCTTGCCGCCTGTACAGCCAAAGGCAATGACCAGCTGCGACTTGCCCTCTTTTTCATAGAGCGGCAGCAGGAAATCAATTATGTCACAGAGCTTGCGGAGCAGCTCCTGCGCCTCGGGGAATTTCATAACATACTCAGAGACCTCGGGATTGAGGCCTGTCTTGTTTTTCAGCTCGGGGACATAGAAGGGGTTCGGCAGGCACCTTACGTCAAAGACGAGGTCGCCCTCTGCCATCGTGCCGTACTTGAAGCCGAAGGAACGCACATCAATGTGCATACGCTCCTGCTCGGGCGAGAGGAACATGGAATACATACGCTCCCTGAACTGAGAGACCGAAGTGGCTGAGGTATCTATGTAGTAATCCGCCTGGCTTTTAAGGGAAAAGAGCATACCGCGCTCCACCTCGATAGCCTTGCGGATATTTCCGTGCATGGCTTCGTCAAGGGGGTGCTTGCGCCTGGTCTCCTTATAGCGCCTGATTATTGCGTCGTCGGAGGAATCGAGATAAAGTATCTTGAGGTTCATCTGCTCTGTTTTCAGCTGGTTTATGATGCCGTCCAGCTTCATGAAGAAGTCGCCCGTTCTGATGTCTGCAACAAAGGCGACCTTTTCAAGCTTGCCGCCCGACTGGTTGCAGATCTCGGTGAACTTGGAGATAAGCTCGGGAGGCATATTATCAATGCAGTAATAGCCGATATCCTCAAGCACATCTATCGCTGTGGACTTGCCCGAACCTGACATTCCCGTAACTATCAAAAACTGCATGACCATTCCTCCTGACTCTGATAATTATTCGCTGTAGGGTATATACCGCACCTCGCACTCAAGCTCGGTGCCTGTCTTTTCAAGAACTGTTTTCTGTATGTGTTTTATCAGTGCGAGCACATCTGCGGACGAGGCGCCGCCCTTGTTTATCACAAAGCCGCAGTGCTTCTCTGAGACCTGTGCTCCGCCTATAGAGTAGCCGCGCAGGCCGCTGTCCTGTATCAGCTTGCCGGCGAACTTGCCTTCGGGGCGCTTGAAGGTCGAGCCGGCGCTGGGATATTCAAGGGGCTGCTTTTCGCGGCGCCTGCCCATGAGCTCTTCCATTCTCGCCTTGATCTCGGCCTTGTCGCCTTTTTTTAGCTTGAAGAGCGCAGAGGTAACGACGTCGCCGTTCTCCATAAAGCAGGAGTGTCTGTAGCCCAGCTGCATATCGCGGGAATCGA
>CAMNBY010000062.1 GCA_946533615.1 uncultured Clostridia bacterium | reverse complement strand
CGACAAGCTCGGGAATGTACTCGCCTATGGCAGGAGCGCTGGTAAGCCCCGGTGACTCGATACCGACAAGATCAATGAACGCAGGAGCATCGGCGGGCTCGCCGATAATGAAATCTCCGCTCTCTCCGACCGAACGCAGCCCCGAGAAGCCTGTGATAACAGAGCCGAAGGGAATGTTCTTGACTGACAGTGCTGCCTTCGATTTAACAGTTGCAAGTCCGCCTGCTGTTGTGGCGGTGTCTTCCTTGTCGTCGATGTCATCAGCGGTAGGCCCAAGGATCAAATTTCCGTGTACCGTAGGCGAAACGAGAATGCCCTTGCCCATTTTCGTAGGCAGCTGGAAAATAGTCCGCGAAACAAGTCCGCCTGCTGCACGATCGAGCAGCATATACTCTCCGCGCCTCGGGATAACGTTCAGCTTTTCGGCACTAACATAATTGTGCATAACATCGGAATACAAACCTGCGGCATTGATAACTACCTTAGCCTCGAACTCTCCGCGGCCGGTTAACACCCTGTAGCCGTCAGCTGTCTTTTCAATGTTTGTAACAGCAGTTGACAGGCGGAACTCGACGCCGTTTGCAAAAGCGTTCTCGGCGAAAGCAAGCGTCATCTCAAAAGGACAAACGATGCCGGAGGTAGGTGCATAAAGAGCAGCAACTACATCATCGGTAAGCGCAGGCTCAATTTTTCTTGCCAGGTCTCCCGAAATGATCTCAACGCCAGAAACGCCGTTGATCTCGGCGCGTTCCTTAAGCTCTTCAAGACCGCCCATCTGAGCTTCGTCAAAGCAAAGCACAAAGGCTCCGTTGTTTTTGAAATCAAAATCCAGCTTCTTTGAAAGCTCAGGCATCATCACACTGCCGCGGACATTGAAGCGAGCCTTCAGCGAACCGGGCTTTGCATCAAAGCCTGCATGAACGATGGCGCTGTTCGCCTTGCTGGTGCCTTCACAGACATCGCTTTCCTTTTCGATAACGCATACCGAAAGCTTGTACCTCGAAAGCTCTCTGGCACAGGCACAGCCAACGGCTCCCGCACCAATGACGATCACATCATACAATTAGATCACCTCATTATTTTTAGTTAAAATCATTAAAATATGATAGTTTGCTTAAATAAAATTATAACATATTTACAGAGATTAGTCAATAGCGGAAAGGCCATTTATATAAATTCAAGCGAACATAACTGAACATTTCCGTTGACACATCTTTGTTAATGTGTTAAAATTAACCTGAGGTGACTATTATGCGCAACGGGATCTCAAGAAAGCTGACGGGGCTGTTATGCTCGATCATTATTCTTGCGGCTGCAAACTCTGTGCTGCTCTGGCAGATCGTTTCACTGTCTAATATCATAAAAGCCGCGATCACAGCTGGCTGCGGCATTTTTACTCTGTTGTTTATAATTATCGGAAGCGGCATGAAAAGCGAAAGCCGCAAGCTGAAGCGCCTGAGTTCGGGCTCTTTCATTCTTGGCTGCGGGATATTCATGTCCATAGCCGAGATAGCGGTTATCATCTTCGCGATAGGCAAGAACGGCTGGATAAGGAACCTGATCGGTATACTGACAGCTGAGCTTGTAATCACCATCTTTTGCCTCGGAGGCATCGTGAGGATCGCAGCCTCTGCGCGACAGTTCAAAGTGCTTAGGATAATTGCGCTGTTCTGCCTGTGGTATGTGCCGGTGATCAATATTTTTGTCTTTGCTTCATTCTACCGCTCCGCAAGGCACGAATACTTCTTTGAAGAAGCCAAGGCAGAGCTTGATAATGCCAGGAAAGAAAACGAGATCTGCAAAACAAGATACCCGATACTTCTTGTACATGGGATATTCTTTCGTGACTGGCAGCTTGTAAATTACTGGGGACGCATACCTGCCGAGCTTATCAGGAACGGTGCAAACATCTATTACGGAGGCCAGCAGAGTGCCGCAAAGATCGAAGCGAGCGCCTCGGAGCTTGCCGCAAGAATCAAACTCGTGCTTGACGAAACAGGCGCCGAAAAGGTGAATATCATCGCTCACAGCAAAGGCGGCCTTGACAGCCGCTGTGCCATCGCTAAATTCGGCCTCGCCGATAAGGTCGCCACACTGACAACTATCAATACCCCACATCGGGGCTGCGAGTTCGTTGACAAGCTGCTGCGGCAGATCCCCGACAGCGTCCAGCGCTTTGTTGACCGCAAATACAACAAGCTCTACACCAAGCTCGGAGACACCTCCCCGAGCTTTATCGAAGGCGTCCGCGAGCTGACCGCCGAGAGCTGTGAGCGCTTCAACGCCGAGACACCCGAAATGCCGGGGGTAAGATACCGCTCCGTAATGAGCACGATGACATCTGCAAGGGCGGCGGGCTTCCCTCTTGATCTTGGCTATATGCTAAACAAGCCCTTCGACAAAGCCAACGACGGCCTTGTAACAAAAAAGTCCGGAATGTACTTCCCGGACAGTGTATATATTGAGCACAAAGGCAGGCGAGGCATCTCCCACGGAGACATCATCGACCTGATGCGAGAGAATATCAAGGGCTTTGATGTCCGCGAGTTTTATGTCGGGATGGTGAAAGAGCTTAAAGAGCAGGGCTACTGAGCCTCACCACCTTGCAGGAAAGGCAGGACAGGTGTTATCTTTCAGCCATGCACGGTACTCCACAAAGCAGCCGCACTCGCGGCACATTCCGTTAAGCAGGCTGTCACAAGTCATGCAGATCTCAAGGCGCCTCTGATACTCATTGTCGGAGGCGCGTTTGTGATCCTCTATGGCCGCTGCCTGCTGCAAAATGCTTTCGCGAATATCATCAAGTCCCGACTGCGCCAGCAGACATCTTTTGCATGGCTGACCAGCCATATTGCTCTCCCCCTTTATTATTCACTGAACAAATGATAACACAGGAGCGTCAAAAAATCAAGCCCCGTAAAAAAGCCGTACCGTAAGGGACGAGATGAGAAAAGCTGCCATGTCCGCCGTAAGCGAGGCCGCGAACACCCGCTTGTCGGGCTTCCTGCGTATCGCTCCGTAATATACAGCTATTGTATAAAAAGTTGTTTCTGTGGAGCCGAGCAGAACAGCTGCGTTTCTGCCTGCAAAGCTGTCGGGCGGGACAGTCTGCATTATGTCCTGAAAAACCGCAAGCGCAGCGCTTCCCGAAAGCGGCCTGACAGCTGCCAGCGGCAGTATCTCCTGCGGAAAGCCAAGCCTTTCAAGCAGCGGAGAAGCAAGCTCCGCCAGCACATCAACGGCTCCCGAACTGTATGCAAACGAGACTACAAGCAGAACAAAGAACAGCGTAGGCGCAAGCTCAGCGGCTTTTTTAAGCCCATTAAGCGCTCCCTGACAGAAAACCTCGGCAATGTCGATGCGCCTGATATAAGCCGCCGTGAAGACCAGACAGATCATCAGCGGCACAGCCATAGACAGCAGCGTCATCGCCTACCTCCGTATACGAGTACGAGCATAACTATCCCGCAGGCAAGAGCCGCCGCAGAATTGACGATCACTGGCACTATGCAATCGGCAGGAGAAACAGACCCTGCACTTGCCCGAAGGGCGATCACATTAGCAGGAATAAGCTGGACAGACGCCGTATTCAGAAGAGTAAATGCAGCAAAAGTCCGCTTTGAGCTCTCGCCGTGAAGCTCACGCTTAATCCCCTGCATTGCCTTGATACCAAGCGGCGTTGCGGCGTTTCCAATCCCAAGAAGATTTGCGGCAACGTTCATAGATGCCGCGCT
>CAMNBY010000061.1 GCA_946533615.1 uncultured Clostridia bacterium | reverse complement strand
GTCGGTGAGTATCGGCTTGTGCCAGTTCATGAACCTGTGCAGGCCGCCCATTTTATAAATGATCTCATCGCCGGGGCGGACGTGCAGGTGATAGGTATTGCAGAGCTCGACCTGCGTTTTGAGGTCGTTTGCAAGGTCAACGGAAGAGATGCCGCCCTTTATGGCTGCGGCGGTGCCGACATTCATAAAAACGGGGGTCTCTATCGTTCCGTGGACGGTCTCGAAGCGGCCGCGGCGGGCTCTTCCCTCTTGTTTAAGTAAAGTGAACATATTAACTCCTTATCTTGTGCTGATCTTGTAAATGCGCGTCGGCTCTCCGCTGCGCTCCCTGGCAGTGCCTACAAATTCAAAGCCGTATTTTTCGTAAAGGCCGATGTGGTCGGTGCTGAGGTAAACCGTATCAAAGCCGCGTTCGGCGGCGATTCTCTTTGCTTCGTTTATAAGCAGCCCCATCAGCCTGCGGCCTCTTGCCTCGGGAAAGGTGTAAACAAAGCCCACCCACGGCGTAAGGTCGGTCTCTACCTGATCGCGCTCGGTAAGAGCACAGAACGAAAGGAGCTTCCCACCCTCACAGAGCAGCAGCAGCTTCGAGCTCTCACCGAGCACTTCAAAAAAGCTGCCTGAGTCGATAAGATGACAGAGATAGCTCCCTGCGCGCCAGTCACATTTCCTGATCTCCGAGAGCCGGTGCTCGCGGTCGGGAGAGGTGTAAAAATCAATTATATCATAATTATCCATAGCCCGTAACCTGTCCTCAGATTATCAGCATCGCATCGCCGAAGGAGAAGAAGCGGTATCTTTCCTCGACAGCAAGCTTGTAGGCGCGCATGGTGTTCTCGTAGCCGAAGAAGGCGGACACCAGCATTATCAGGGTGCTCTCGGGCAGGTGGAAGTTGGTTATCAGGCCGTCGAGCACCTTGAACTCATAGCCGGGGTAGATGAAAATATCCGTGTAGCCCTCGCAGGGAACGACAGCGCCCTTGAAGGTGGCAACGCTTTCGAGAGTCCGGCAGGAGGTTGTGCCGACGGCGATAACGCGGCCGCCGTTCTGCTTGGTCTCGTTTATCAGCCTTGCTGTGCGCTCGGGGAGCTCGTAATGCTCGGAGTGCATCTTGTGGTCGAGCACCTTGTCCTCCTTGACCGGGCGGAACGTGCCGAGCCCGACGTGCAGGGTGACGTAGGCGATGTTCACGCCCATAGCCTCGATCTCGGCGAGCATCTCCTTGGTGAAATGCAGCCCTGCTGTGGGAGCCGCCGCAGAGCCAAGCTCGTGAGAATATACCGTCTGGTAGCGCTCCTTGTCGCGGAGCTTTTCCTTTATGTAAGGCGGCAGAGGCATCTGGCCGATCTCGTCCAGAGCGGCAAAGATACTGCCCTCGCACTCGAAGGCCGCGATGCGGTTGCCGTCCTCGAGGACGTCGGTGATCTCGGCTCTGAGCAGGCCGCCGCCAAAGACGAACCTTGTGCCGACCTTGGCTTTCTTTCCGGGGCGGCAGAGTATCTCCCACTTGTTGTTCTCCTTCTGCTCGAGCAGCAGGAACTCTATGAAGCTGCCCGTGTCCTCTCTTTCACCGTAGATGCGGGCAGGGATAACGCGCGAGTCGTTCAGCACCAGCAGGTCACCCTTTTTGAGATAGCTGCATAGATTGTAGAAGTGTGAGTGTTCGGCTTCTCCCGTCACGCGGTCGAGCTTCAGCAGGCGCGAGGCGTTTCGGGGCTCGATCGGAGTCTGGGCGATGAGCTCCTCGGGGAGCTCGTACCAGAAATCGCTCTTTTTCATGTTGTTTATATCAAGCATAAGATTATCTCCTGTTGCAGGAACGTGTTGTTCCGCTTTCAATATATTTACAAAAATTTCAAAGTTTTTTTCTCTACAGTATTGACATATCCCGCATAATTTGATATATTTAAGTGTAGAGATAGAGGCGCGGTCAAGATGAGTAGCATTTCCGTGGCGAAAGCCAGGCCTTCCCAAAGGCACAGGGAGTGCGAAAGGTGAGATCGCCGAAGCGGGGTGTGGGATACCTCAGCTGACTGCTGCTCTAACAGAGCTTCGGTTGTCATCATGCGGTTATGATGGAGTGCTATCGACATAATATAAATTGTGTCAACATTCTTATTATATTGTATGATGCTCCGGTTTTCAACCGGTTTTTTTATTATCTCGTCAAATTTTATGTTTTGAGCATTTACTGACAGCGATCTAATTTGATTTTTAGTCAAAATGCACATTGCAGAAACTTATAAAAAAGGAGTTTTTTGGTATGAAGAAGTTTAAGGTCGGAATCATCGGCGCAACGGGCATGGTAGGACAGAGGTTTTCTCTTATCCTCGACAAGCATCCGTGGTTTGACGTAGTCTGCCTTGCGGCATCTCCCAGAAGCGCAGGCAAGACCTATGAAGAGGCTGCCGGCAGCAAGTGGAAGCTCAAGGACCCGATGCCCGAGTCCATGAAGGATATGGTCATCCTCAATGCAGAGGAGGACGTTGAGAAGATCGCCGCTATGGTCGATTTCTGCTTCTGTGCAGTTGACATGAAGAAGGACGAGATCCGCGCCCTTGAAGAAAAGTATGCAAAGGCTGAGTGCCCTATCGTTTCCAATAACTCGGCACACCGCTTCACTCCCGATGTTCCTATGGTGATCCCCGAGATCAACCCCGAGCACATCGAGATAATCAACGCGCAGAGAAAGCGCCTCGGCACCAAGAGAGGCTTCATCGCCGTCAAGTCCAACTGCTCGCTGCAAAGCTATGTTCCTGCTCTCGCTCCCCTGATGGATGAGTTCAAGGTAACAAAGGCTCTGGTCTGCACCTATCAGGCGATCTCGGGCGCAGGCAGGACCTTCGAGACCTTCCCCGAGATCCTTGACAACGTTATCCCCTACATCGGCGGAGAGGAAGAGAAGAGCGAAAAGGAGCCCCTGAAGATCTGGGGACACATCGAGGGCGACAGGATAGTTGAAGCCACCGAGCCTTCCATCACCGCTCAGTGCCTCAGAGTACCCGTTTCGGACGGCCACACCGCCGCTGTTTTCGTAAGCTTTGAGAAAAAGCCCACCAAGGAGCAGATGCTTGAGGTATGGAAGAATTTCTCGGGCGTTCCCCAGAAGCTTGAGCTCCCCTCCGCTCCCAAGCAGTTCCTCAACTACTTCACCGAGGACGACAGGCCTCAGGCCAAGCTCGACCGAATGCTCGAGGGCGGCATGGCAGTTTCTATCGGCAGGCTGCGTGAGGACACCCAGTACGACTACAAGTTCGTTTGCCTCTCTCACAACACCCTGAGAGGCGCAGCCGGCGGCGCCGTGCTTCTTGCAGAGCTGCTTGCTGCAAAGGGCTATTTTGACTGATGACTATCACCTATAACTATTCTCACGAAAGGAGAACATGAAATGAAAAAGACCATTTTTACAGGCGCAGGCGTTGCTATCGTAACTCCGATGCACGAGGACGGCTCGATCAACTATGAAGAGCTTGGCCGCCTGATAGATTTCAATATCGACAACGGCACCGACGCTATCATTATCTGCGGAACAACGGGCGAGAGCTCGACCATGACCGACGAGGAGCATATCAAGGCAATAAAGTTCGCCATCGACCACACCGCAAAGAGAGTTCCCGTTATCGCGGGTACAGGCTCCAACGACACCCACTACGCTATCCACCTTTCACAGGAGGCCGAGAAGCTGGGCGCCGACGCTCTGCTGGTGGTAACTCCCTACTACAACAAGACCTCGCAGGACGGCCTTGTTGCCCACTACACCGCTATCGCAAATTCCGTTTCACTGCCGATAATCATGTACAGCGTTGCATCAAGAACAGGCGTGAACATCACCCCCGAGACCTGCAAGAAGCTCTCGAAGGTAGAGAATATCGTAGCTATCAAGGAAGCAAGCGGCAACATCAGCCAGATCGCACAGATCGCTGCTGACTGCGGCGATGACCTTGACATCTACTCGGGCAACGACGACCAGATCATCCCGATCATGGCGCTGGGCGCAAAGGGCGTTATCTCTGTTCTTTCAAACGTGATGCCCAGGGAGACCCATGAGATCGCTATGCTCTGCTACGAGAACAAGTACGCAGAGGCAAGAGAGAAGATGTTCAAGGTACACCAGCTTGCAAAGGACCTTTTCTGCGATGTGAACCCGATCCCCGTTAAGCACGCAATGAACGCAATGGGCTTCAGCTGCGGCAAGCCGCGTATGCCACTTATCGAGCTCAGCGACAAGAACAAGGAGAAGCTCGAAGCCACAATGAGGGCAGCAGGCGCACTCAAGTAAGCAGCAACAGTGCGGAGCGTTTGCTTCGCACTGTATTTTTATAGTATGTATTACCAAAAAGGGCGAGTGGTAAGACCCGCGGAAAACACTCTCACCCCCGCAGGGGTGAGATGTGTTTTCCGCATCTTCCCGAGCTGCCGAAGGCGGCGAGGGCAAACAGCAAGCCCATAAACGAAAGGATGATTAAAATGACAGACGTTGTTATCTGCGGGGCCTGCGGAAAAATGGGCCGCGTTATCGCCGATATAATCTCGGGACGAGAGGACGCAAGAGTTGTGGCGGGCATCGACAAGGTAAACGCCGAGCTGGGCTTCCCTGTTTACGAAAGCTTCTCTCAGCTGACTGTGAAGCCTGATGTTATAATCGACTTCTCCCACCCCTCGGTGCTCAGCGAGATGCTTGACTACTGCCTGACAAACGGTGTGCCGGTGGTCGTGGCGACAACAGGCTACAACGAAGCACAGCTCAGCGAGATACACAAGGCGGCCGAGAGCATACCCGTGTTCTTCACCTTCAATATGTCGCTCGGCATCAACCTCATGGCGGAGCTCGCAAAGAAGGCTGTTGCAGTGCTTGACGGACAGTTCGACATAGAGATAATCGAGAAGCACCACAACCAGAAGATCGACGCCCCGAGCGGCACGGCGATACTGCTTGCCGAGGCGATCAACAAGGAGCTTGGCAACAAGTACAGCTATGTTTACGACAGGCACTCCGTCAGGGCGAAGAGGTCGAAGACCGAAATCGGCCTGCACTCGATACGCGGCGGCACGATCGTCGGCGAGCACGAGATACTGTTCGCCGGTCGTGACGAGGTGATCTCGCTGAAGCACGAGGCGCATTCAAAGTCGGTGTTCGCGGTAGGCGCCGTAAACGCGGCAGTATTCCTCAGCGGCAAGCCCGCAGGCCTTTACGCGATGAGCGATATGCTGGCCGAGGCGTGATCGTAAAACAATATGATAATATTAAACGGTATTCTTCCTTTGGGAGAATACCGTTTTTGTGAATGAAAAGATCAACTATCGTTTTTCTTATTTCTATATTTTATATCAATTTTCAAATCGTATATTTTAGAATTAAAACCAAACCAAGTAAATATGATAACAGTAATTCCCACTACTATAACTGCTCCGGGAGAAAGAATAGGACACAATAATACACAAACTATTATCTCTACAATCAATACTGTATTTCTCATTTGTGTGATTTTATAAATAGCTGCTCTATCTTCTCTTTCTTGCCTTTCCTGTTCGGCAGCTTTTGCAGCGGCTTAAGCTTTCTTTTCTTCCTCAATTTTTCTATTGTATTCATTTATCAATCTATTACACCGCTGTGCTTTTTCAGCGGAATCCTTGTAATCTCCAAGTCTTGTATATATATCACGCGCCATTTTGATCGCGGCCATATCATCCTTTTTAGCCAAACAAGACCCTGCTGCGTTGTACCTTGAGCTATTATCAAACTCCTCTATCATGGCCTTTGTTTTGTCGTCGGCAAAACGGTGAGCGTTGATATACACACTGTTGCTGCTGATGCCGCCGTCGAACTTCAGAGCAAGCATTTCCTCCTTATTCCGGCACTTGAATTCAGCAAGGAGCATATAATAATAGGCCTGAGAATTCTCGGGGTCGATATCAAGGGCGCGGTTGCAGTATTCCTTGGCGCTGTCAAAATCGCCGCTGTCAAGGAAGATAGATGCGCGTTTCAGCAGAGGCTTGATGTCCGCACCCGCAGGAGCCGCAGCAGGAGCAGCAGCCACAGGCGCCTTTTCGGCTTCTCCGCCTCGAAGCACCTTCTTGATCCCCCTGATTATATCGGTGATGAAGCCGATCTTGCCCATGTTCTGCGCTTGCAGGTGGCTGAACTCCTCGGGCAGCTCGTAGGCGTCCATGTCCTTATAGCAAGGGATAAGCAGCTTCGAGCGGTCGGCCTTGACCATTTTCAGGTAACGGCTCCATTCGTTGCGCACCCACACGGCGTTGAAATACTCGGGCTTTGTGCCTATGACGAGCATCACTTTTGCTGAATTCAGTGCAGCAAAAATGTAAGGCTCATACTCCTGTCCGAGCTTGTCCTCAAGGGTTATAGCTGCATAAAAGACCTTAAAGCCCTCCTGCGTCAGCTGATAGTAGATGTCGTTAGCGATCACGCTGTCCTGTGTGCGGCTGCCCTGCTCGTCCGTTTCCTTATAGCAGATGAAAACGTCGAAGGGCTTTTCCTTGCTTACGATATCGAGGATATTTTTTTGCAGGGCGTCTATCCTTGCGGCCTCGGCTTCAAGCACGCGCTTCTGGTCGGGGTCGGCGTGTTCGATAGCCGAAAGATAGTCAACGTCGGCCAGCACGCTCTCGAGCTGTGTTCTGTGACAGGTCGGCACCTTTTGCAGAGTGGCGGGGTCCTCGACATACTCGATGCCGTATTTGCAGAGCACAGCGCCCCAATAGGCCTCGGGCTCGTCAGGGTCGAGATTGATGATCTTTTCGTAAAGCTCGAGCGCCCTGTCGAACTCGCTCTTCATTCTAAGATTGTTTGCGCGGTTGAAATTGTTCGTTACGGCATCGCTGTGGTCGCGGGGCAGGGTCTGTTTTGTCCCGCAGTACTCGCACTCGCAGACGGTCATTCCCTCGGAGACCTCGAGCGAGCCTCCGCACATTTTACATTTGAATACAGGCATGATGATTAACCTCTCTTTCTCATTTTACAAGCAGTGTTGCGGCGTTCAAGCGCCGTGTTCGCATCGTTTATAAGCTGCGTCAGGTCGCCGCCGACTGCGGCTGCGCCTTCAAGTCTTGCAACAGCCTGCACCAGCGCCTGCTCCTCGGCCAGGATAGCAGGGCTGCTGACAGGGTCGCTGAATCTCAGGCTCTCGGCGAGGGCTTCAAGCTGCTTTTTCGTGCCTGCATCGGACGTCAGGGTCACGAGCTGCGCCGAGCGTGTCCGCAGGCTTTGCATCAGCGAGGTGTCGGCTGCGGAGGCCTGCTCGAGGGCCTCAACGTGCTCGCGGGCGATCTCGGCGGAGATGCCGCAGATAATGGCAAACCCCAGCACCAGAGCGCAGGCAAGGACAGCCGTCCATGTCGGTATCGGTATCCAGCCAAAGCAGAAAAGCGCGAGGCTCAGAACGGTCTGTACCGCAAGATAGATATATCTGACACGAGCAACGGGAAACCCGAGCACGCGGCTCCTGAGCTGCTGCAAGCCGTCGAAAGCCGTCTTGAAAAATACGATCTGCAAGGCGATGGCGGCAAGCTCCGCGAGGTAGGCTATCCAGAAGACCTCCTCCCTCTCGAACGGCACCAGAAATGCCACCAGCGAAAACATCACGGCTGTCACAGCAAGGATAGTCAGTGTTTTTTTATTCATGTTCATTCTCCTTTCTTGCGTCCGCAATCAGGGCAGAAGCCTGTGGTTATGCCCTTGTGTCCGCAGTCGGGGCAGTCCCAGGTCACGGGCTCTGCGGGCTTCGGCGTTCCGCACTCGGGGCAGAATTTAGAGGATATATCCGCCTTGCCGCAATTCGGGCAGGTCCAGCCCTTGGGCGACTCGCGTCTCGGGCTGCCGCAGTTCGGGCAGAATTTCGAAGTTATTCCAGTTGTACCGCAGGCGCAGCTCCAGCTGTCGGCGGGCTTTGCTTCGGGCTTGGGTGTTCCGCACTCGGGACAAAACTTGGAGGTTATGTCTCGCTTGCCGCAGGCGCAATCCCAGCCGCCGTCGGGCTGCATCATCTGTCCCATTGCCTGACCCATACCCTGGGCGTTGGCTGCCATGGGGTTCAGGGCTTCTCTGGTGAGGCCCATGACGCTTCCCATCGCGCCAAGGGAAACGCCCAGCCCCGCAAGATCTCCAAGACCCGAGCCCGAGCCGCCGTTCGCGCTGATGTTCTCCATCGCTGCAAGGCCGACCTGACGAGCGGTCTCCTGTTGGTATGTATAGCCTTTCATACGCATCTCGGCAGCCTCGGCTTCGGCGCAAAGCTTGAGAGCCTCTGCGTCGCCCTGAGCGCCGATGACCTTCATGCGGGCGGCTGTTGTCGCCTCGACGGTCTGGCGCTCTGCGCTGGCTTCGGCTTCCGCCTTGCGTATCTGCTCCTCGCGGATCTTGAGATACATATCCGCGTGCTGCTGCTTGAGGCGTGCAAAGTTCGGGTCGTCGTCGGGGGTAACGATATTTGTGATGAAGAACTCCGGCATGAACAGGCCGTAGTCAACAAGGTTGTCGTTGACAGCCTCGCACATCTTCAGGGACAGCTCTTCAAGATGCTCGTCTATTTCAAGAATATTGATGTTGTTCTCTTTGATGACTCTCGCCAGGTTGCTCTTGACCTTGGTCATTATCATCGCGCGGAACTTGGCGATAGTCGGCTTCATACCGTAAACTCCGTCCATAACATCCGCGTGGGTGAATTCGCTGGCTGTGCCGACAAGCTTTATCAGCAGCTTCCGAGAGTCGCTTACCCGCAGATTAAACTGTCCGCTGGCACCGATCTCGATTGGCAGACCTGTGGCAGGCTCAAAGAAACGCACCTTTGAATCCGTCCCCCACTTGATGCCCATCTGGGTGGTCTTATTGATAAAATAAACCTCGCTGTGGAAGATCGTGTTGGCGTTGGTGGGCAGCTTGTAGAGGTTTTGCAGCAGGGGCAGGTTTTGTGTTGCGAGGGTGTAGCGGCCTGCTCCGAAGAGGTCAAGCGCCTGACCGTCGCGGAAGAACACTGCCTCCTGCGACTCGTGTACGATAAGCTGCGAACCTAGATTGAAATCCTCGATCGGGTGCTTCCAGACAAAGGTCTGATTGTCGCCCTCGTATTTAATAACGCTGGCGAGGCCCTTTTCGCGCTCGCGCTCCTTGCCTGCCTGCTTCTGAACGTCGATCACGGTGTCGCAGAGGGGGCAGGTGTACTGTGCGGCGTTCTTGTCTGCGTTCAGCTCGCAGGAGCAGCTCGGGCAGTGTATCTTGACAAGTGCAGCCAAGCTGTCGGTGGTGTTTATTCTCGAGTGGCAGACAGGGCAGCGGGCGTCGCTGCCGCGGGACTGGTCAAAGACCACGTTGTTCCCGCAGTGAGGGCAGAGCCTCGAGCTCATTTTCTCCGAGCGCACGTCGATAACGTGACCGCAGGCGCAATCAATCTTTTTCTTTGCAAACAAGCCCGTCGAGGCCTCGGTATACCTCCCGCAGCGCGGGCATTCGATGATGAATTTACTCATGGATAGCTCTCCTCTCGGTGTATTTTCGATATAGAGATGATTTAGAATTCAGAAGCTTTACCAGTTCTCTGCCCTCCTCGGCAAAGCCGCGCAGACCGTCGGTCGTAAGGTGAGCCTTCATGAGCTCGTGGATATAAGGGTTGCGCTTGTCCTTCCATTCAGTAATCTGTTCAAGTATTTCCTCTGTAAGGTAGCGCCCGATCGGGTGTCCGTCTCTGGCTGCTAAAGCTTTAAGACTTTTGAGCTTGCCCTGTATATTCCAATGCTTCTTCTCGTTGTATGCGCCTGCTGTTTTCAAGAAGGATTTCAGCCTGTCCTCCATCATCGCATATTCGATAAACACAGCTTCGAGGTAAAAGCCCGAACCCAAGGCCTTTTTGAGCCTTCCCATCTGTTCTTTATAATTATAATATTTCTGCATATTCTCGGGGAGAGCTTCAAAGTTTTCCTTTATATTTTCCTGCATATCAAACGCTCCTTTTTCATTTTTTGTTATTCGTTTGTTGTTTTTATGTCTTTCCAGTCGGATACACCAGAATTGTCAGAATTGTAGCCTACTGCAACTACCGTGCCATCGCTTTTCAAACCGACTGTATGATAATCCCCTGATGAAACAGCAATAATATCTTTCCAGTTTGATACGTTACACTGACCATCATAATTTTTCCCGACAGCAACAACCGTCCCATCGCTTTTTAAACCTACCGTATGATATAACCCTGCTGAAACAGCAATAATATCTTTCCAGTCAGATACGTTACACTGACCATCAGAATTTTTCCCGACAGCAACAACCGTGCCATCGCTTTTCAAACCGACCGTATGACCTTCCCCTGCTGAAACAGAAATAATGTCTTTCCAATCAGATACATCACATTGTCCTTGATGATTATACCCATTAGCAACAACCGTCCCATCGCTTTTCAAGCCGACCGTATGATATCCCCCTGATGAAACAGCAATAATATCTTTCCAGCCTGATACGTTAAACCGACCATCAAAATTTTTCCCGACAGCAACAACCGTGCCATCGCTTTTTAAACCTACCGTATGATCTAACCCTGCTGAAACAGCAATAATATCTTTCCAGTCTGATACGTTACACTGACCATCAGAATTTTTCCCGACAGCAACAACCGTCCCATCGCTTTTTAAACCGACCACATGCGCTTCCCCTGCTGAAACAGCAATAATATCTTTCCAGTCTGATACGTCACATTGACCATCAGAATTATTCCCGACAGCAACAACCGTCCCATCGCTTTTCAAACCGAAAGTCTGACCACTCCGTCCTGAAATTGTACCATTTGGCACAGTATTACATTTGGTTATGATAGTGTCGATATATTCTTGACAATCAGCTGTCTTTTCCTCTGAATCATTAAAATCTCCACATTCAGAAAAAGTGTTCTTAGCCTCGATATAATGCTTATCGTCCATAAAAACAATGCCCTGAATATACTTGAATTGTTTCTCAGAATCCTTATAATTACCAAGTTCTTTAAAAATAACGATGGCTTCATCGTAGCTTCCCTTATCCGCAAGATCGATAGCTTTCTTATACTTGTTTGAAGGTATAATAACAAACACTGCCAACAAAGTTCCTACAGTCAGGATAGCAGCTGCTGTCGCAGCGCTCACGGTTAAGATTTTTTTCTTCTTTTTCGCAAGCTGCCTTTCAGCTTCTTCCCTTGCAAGCATTTCCTCTTTAGCACGCTTTCTGGCAGCATCTATCTTTTCTATCTGAGCTTTGCAATCCTTGATACATTCAGCCGAATCCTTCCAGTCTTCAATAGATTTGAATTTATTTATCGCCGATTCCAAGCTGCTTCTATCACGCATTTTCATCAGCGACTTTGCCTCGCCGTATATTCTATTCTTTTTAGATTCTTCTGCTTCTTTCAGGCACCGCTCCGCAAGCTCTGCGCTGTCCTTATACCCATCAAGCTCCCGGAATTTCCCTGCGACTAATTTGAACTCTGCTTCTCCGTAGGCCTTTTCCATCTGCGAAACAGCCGCCTGATACTCCAGCTCCGTGGCCTGCTCCCAGCACTGCTTCGAGAGCTCAGCGCTGTTCTTGAAATCTCCAAGCTTGGCAAACAGATTTCCCACCGACCTCAGTGATTCGGGTGTGTTCGCTTTCTGTTGTTCGGACACAATATAATTATATTTCGTTTGGGTATCAAGCTCTTTAAGCCTTGCGGCGTTCTTCTCGTCAGCGAAGCGAACGGCCTTTGCAAAGTTTGAGTTGCCGCTGAAGCCATCGGGATAGACTGAGGCCTCGAGCGCCTTCTCCGAGAGGACATGGAGCTCTGCCAACAGCTTGCCGACATAGGCTCTGTATTCCTCAACATCTTCGTTCAGCACCTGCTCATAGAAATTCTCGGCTGCGCTCCAGTCGCCGTCTTCAAGCGCAAGGGCGCCGCGTTTCAACAGGTTCTCGATATTGCTGCCGGCAGGCTTCTGAACGACCGTCTCCCTTACAACAGCGGCGGGTTTTTCCTGCTCGGTGGTGACTATCTTCCTTATCCCGTGTATCAGATCCTGCATAAATCCGAGCTTGGACATATCCTGCGCCTGGAACATCGAAAGCGCGTCGGGCAGGTCGTAGGGGTCCATATCCTTATATGCGGGTATGAGCGTGAGGCTCCTGTTCTCCTGCATCAGCATGAGATAGCGGCTCCACTCGTTGCGCACCCACACGGCGTTGAAGTATTCGGGCTTTGTGCCGACAACGACCATCACCTTAGCGGAATTCAGCGCAGCAAATATATAGGGCTCGTACTCGGTGCCGAGCTTGGACTCAAGAGTTATGCGCGAGAAAAAGACCTTGAAGCCCTCGCGCTGGAGGCCATAGTAAAGCTCCTGCGCGAGCACGCTGTCCTGTGTTCGGCGGCCATTCTCGTCCGTTTCCTTGTAGCAGATGAAAACGTCAAAGGGCTTTTCCTTGTTCGATATTTCGAGAATGCCCTTCTGCACCTTGTCTATGTACTCGGCCTCGGCCTTGTAGACATCGTGCTGTACGCTGTCTGCACGCTGCAGCGCCTCGAGATAGTCGGCGTCCTCGAGGATAGACTTGAACTGCGTGCGGTGGCAGGTGGGTATTTTCTTTTTGGTGAGCGGGTCGCCAACGTACTCGATGCCGTAGCGGCACAGCACGATAGACCAGTAGAGCTCGGCGTCGTCGCGCTGGGCGGTCATTCGCTC
>CAMNBY010000060.1 GCA_946533615.1 uncultured Clostridia bacterium | reverse complement strand
CAAATTCTCCTTGAAAGGCGTCAGCCTTCCTGCGTCGAATTTAGGCAATCTGACGAAAAATCTGACTGCGCATCTTGCGCACAATGGTTGCGCGGTATTGCCTATACAACTAAACTCAGCTCTCCATCTTTGCGATATCCTCGGCGAACTCGGCGTTCAGGTCGGGATAGGCCGAGAGCATCGGCTCGACGGTCTTGCCGCGCTTGCGGTCGAAGTAGTTTCTCGTGATCTTTGCAACAAGTCCGCTGAGCGCCACAAGGCAGATAAGGTTCGGCACTGCCATCAGGCCGTTGAAGGTGTCGTCGATCGCCCAGATAAGATCACTGGTGATGAGGGTCGAGAACACGATAAGCACAACGTAGATGACCTTGAAGATGATAGTTGCTGTCCTGCGGGTCTGTTCGCTGCGTGTGTGGAACACGAACTCCGTTGCCTTCTCGCCGTAGTATGACCACGCCAGAACGGTGGTAAAGGCGAAGAGCGGAAGTATCACGGAATAAATCGCTATACCGAAGGAGCCGAAGTTTGTCTCGAACATTCTGATAGCCATTGCGGTGTCCTCCTCCTTGCCCGAAAGCTCGGTGAGGTCGAAGGTCGTAAGGAAGGTGAGCGAGGTAAGGGTGCAGATGATAAAGGTATCAAAGAACACCTCGAACACGCCCCAGAGCCCCTGCTTTACGGGCTCTCTTGTTTCTGAGGCCGAATGAGCGATTACCGAGGAGCCGAGACCTGCCTCGTTAGAGAACACGCCTCTTGCCATGCCCTTGCGGATAACGGTCGCGAAGGTGTAGCCCAGCACGCCGCCTCCGGCAGCCCTGAACGTGAACGCCTTTGAGAAGATCAGTCCGAAGGCGTGAGGCACGTTGCCGATGTGCATACAAATGGCGATGAGGCTCATGACGATGAAGAGCAGGGACATGAAAGGCACGATCATCGAGGCGATCTTGCCTATCCTCTTGATGCCGCCGATGATAATTGCCGCTGTAACAGAGGCCACCGCAACGCCGATCACAAGCCTGACTGCTCCGATGTTGGAGAAGGAGAACACCTTGTCAAGCGCTTCGGATACTGTTCCGCTGATCTTGTTCGTCTGGACGCCGCTCATCCCGACCGCCGCAAAGAGGCAGAACACAGCGGCCGTGTAGCCCATCCAGCGCCATTTAAGGCCGTTGGCTATATAGTAGAAGGAGCCGCCCGAAAGCTCGCCCTTGCTGTTTTTCTTTCTGTAATAAAGACCCAGCACGTTCTCGGAGTAGTTCGTGACCATGCCGAAGAAAGCGGATATCCACATCCAAAGCACGGCTCCCGGGCCGCCTGTGAGTATCGCGGAGATAACGCCGACGATATTGCCGGTGCCGACGGTCCCCGAGATCGCCGCCGAAAACGCCTCGAACTGTGAGACGGATTGCAGCCTGCTGTCCTTTTCCTTTTTCTTTCCGATGCTTTTCAGCGCAGGGACGATCGTTGTCGCGAGCGACTCCTTGAAGTGTGTCACCTGCAAAAACTTCGTCCTGAGCGAGAGCAGCAGCCCTGTTGCAAGAATAAGTATGATGACCGGCCAGCCCCAGACTATCCCGTTAAGAAAATCATTGGCTTTTTCGATCGCTTTGATGATTGAGTTTAGCATAAAGACTTCCCTTCCAAATAAATGACATAATATTATAGCATTTTTTCAGGCCCTGTATCAAGAACTTTAACACAATTCGCTTATAATGGTAAAAGAAAATTTACTTATCGGACAGTGCAGTAAAAGCCCTGCGCCGTTCGTTTATATAGTGAAAGCCGAAAGGAGTGATAAAATGCGGAGAGACAAAAACGGGCGCGAAGCTGTTCCGCCCTCGCGGGAAGAGATCGCCGCATTTTATGAGCGTCACGCCGATCGGGTGTTCAAGCTCTGCATGAGCTATCTTAGGAACACGGAGGACGCTGCCGACGCGATGCAGGACACCTTTCTGCGGTGGTTGGAAGATCCCGACAAGCCGACGGGCAGCGACCACGAGAAGGGCTGGCTGGCGCTCACAGCCGCCAATCTCTGCCGTGACAGACTGCGCCGAATGAAGCGATTCCCCACGACCAACTTATCAAAGCTTCTGAACATCGGCGAAAATGACAGAGCCTTTGACAGCGCCGAGCTTTTTGAGGCGGTGGCATCTCTTCCCGAAAAATACAAGACCGTGATCTTCCTCTTCTACTACGAGGACATGACCACCGAGCAGATAAGCGAAGCCACGGGAATAAAACGCTCGACAGTGACAAGCCTTCTCACGCGCGGAAGAAGGCTGCTGCGAAAGATCATAGACATCGGAGATGATGATGATGGATAGAATGAAAGAGCTTATAAAACAGGCATACGACCACAACACCCTGCCCGACGGCATCAGGAAGCAGCGGCTATCTGCCCTGCTGGACAGGGAAGAAAAAAGAAGCGGAGGGATAACTATGACAAAGAAAAGGATAAGCAAGAAGCTGATATGCCTCACGGCTGCGGCGGCAGCTGCGGCAGCGCTGGCAGTAACGGCGGGAGCCTCGGCCTACAAGTATATGCACAAGGAATCGGTGGACACCTACGGCGTTGCAGACGTTGAATACACGGGCAAGGGCTTCGAGGCATTCACGGTCTCCAACGAGCACTTTGACCTGACGGTAGAGAGCGTGATGAGCGACGGCAGGAACACACACATACTGATGACCCTGAAGCCGCTCGACGAGGCAGCAACGAACTACCTCAGGGGCGACGACCGCGATTTTGAGTGGGTGACCCTGCCCATGATCCAGATGTGGGAGGATGGCAAGAAGCACGAGGCAAACGACTGGAACGGCATACGCACCGCCTCCGCCTCCCTTGGCGGAAGGCTGTCGGACAACAGCATCTCATTTATGGCTGAAGCTTACATCGGCGACCTGCCCGACCTGCAAGCCTACGTCGTTATCACGGACTATGATGAAGCTGCAAGGGAGCTACTTGAGGGGCTGAACTTTACGCTGGACTTTGAGGCTAACCTTGAGACCCGCGACTTCACCGACAGTGAAGGTCACAGCATAACGGCGACACAGATCGGCTTCACCGTGAACGACGCCGAGACCGAGAAGCTGATCGACGAAGCGCTCACAGAGCAGCAGGACTACAGAGAAGACACCGTCACCTACAAGGACGGCACTACCGAGGAACTCTTCAAGGCAAAAAGCGGCTTCCTTTACGGAGGCGGCCCCGCACAGGCCTTCTTCGCCCAGACCATTGATCTTGACGAGGCGGAGAGCCTTACCATCGGCGGGATAGAGTTCAAGTGATACAAGGTATAACAAAAGGCACGTCCTCGGGCGTGCCTTTATTTGTCCAATATTTTGTACTCAAAAACCCATTATCAGCTCAAAGAGCTCGCTTATCCTTTCCTGCTTTCCGCAGAGGAAAAGGAAACCGAACAGGCACTCGAGGCCTGTGGCGGCGCGGTACTCGGCGACCGTGGAATGCTTCGGGGCGGTGATGCCGCCTGCATTGCGGCCGCGCTTGAAGACGTCCTGCTCCTGCTCGGTGAGGCGCTCTTCGTCTATCAGGCGCCTTACGGCAGCGGACTGGAACTCGGCGCAGACCTTTTCGATCGTCAGCTCGTGGAGCTTCTGGGCAGGCATATTTGCTGTTCTGAGTATCCGCTCACGCACAAGCTGCTCGTAGACAGCATCGCCCATAAAGGCCAGCGCCAGCGGAGAATACTGATTGACTTCCTTTTCTGTCATGCTCTGTGTATCACCTTTCATTGATAGAAAATGATAATAAACTGAAACGCTCCTTCGCGAGGGATCCCCCTCACATAACACAGTTGTAAACGAGCTTGCGAGTGCTCCCGCGACCTGCCCCGTCGGGGCACCGACCGTGCGCCGTCAGCACTCAGTTCACGAACTCGAACTCAAAGTCGAAGATCGAGACCGTGTCGCCCTCGCTTATGCCGCGTTCAAGCAGGCTGTCGATTATGCCGCTGGAGCGCAGCACCTTCTGGAAATACTGTAATGAGGAGTAGTCGTCCATGTTGACCGAGCGCAGAATATCCCAGAGCCAGTCGGCCTCGACAAAGTAAACGCCGTCCTCAACGGTGATCTCGTAATCGCGGCGCGAGAGCAGCTTGCGGTCAAGCTCCTCCTGAGTGAGCGGCTGAGCCTCGAAGCGCTTTACGGGCGGAAGCATCTCAAGACGCTCCCAGACACCGAATACAAGCTCCTTGGTGCCCTTTGTCGTGGCTGCCGAGATCTCGTAGAAGAGATAGCCCCTGTCCTCAACGTAGTCACGCAGTCGGCTGATCTGTTCCTCGGTCGCCATGTCGCTCTTGTTGGCGGCAACGATCTGCGGGGCATCTGCAAGCTCCTGCGAAAAGCCGGCAAGCTCGCGGTTGATAGTCTCGAAGTCCTCGATCGGGTCACGTCCCTCGCTGCCCGAAACGTCAATGACGTGAACGATCAGGCGGCATCTCTCAACGTGACGCAAAAACTCGTGTCCAAGGCCGACGCCCTCGCTGGCGCCTTCGATAAGCCCGGGTATATCTGCCATGACAAAGCTCTTGCCGTCATCTATCTTTACTACGCCCAGCACAGGTGTGAGGGTCGTGAAGTGATAGTTGGCAATCTTGGGCTTAGCTGCCGAAACGACCGAGATCAGCGTGGATTTTCCCACATTCGGGAAGCCCACAAGCCCCACATCGGCGATAAGCTTCAGCTCAAGCGTGAGCTCGTATTCGTCTCCGCGGAAGCCCGGCTTTGCAAATTTCGGTATCTGCCTTGTTGATGTGGCAAAATGTGCGTTGCCGCGTCCGCCCTTGCCGCCCTTGGCTATGACCACGGGCTCGTCGCCCGAAAGGTCTGCGAGGATACGGCCCGTCTCGGTCTCGCGGACGACCGTGCCGCGGGGAACATTTATCACAAGGTCGGCGGCACTTCTGCCGGAGCAGTTCTTGGCCGAGCCGTTCTGTCCCTTGTCCGCCACATATTTCCTCTTGTATCTGAAATCCAGCAGGTTGGAGATGTTATCATCGACCTTAAAGACGATGTCTCCGCCCTTTCCGCCGTCGCCGCCGTCAGGGCCGCCTGCGGCTACATACTTCTCTCTGTGGAAGGAAACGCAGCCATCGCCGCCGTCGCCTGCCTTGACGTATATTTTAGCTTCATCTACAAACATTCCGCCGCACTCCTTTCTGTACAATTATTTGGACTGTTTATCTTCAAACAGATCTTCGTAGGACACCGGCTGCGTGACAGCTGCGGACGCCCTGAGCCTTCAGCCCGGGCTGCTCACAGCTAAGGCGCCACCCAAAGGCAAGCGCTGCCGCGATCAAAAAGAACAGCGCTATCCTGCACAGCACAACGCCGCCGTTATATGGCGAGCGCTTGTTAAGATCCTTTTTAAGCGGGTTCACCATTTACGAAGCCTCCTAAAAAGAAGGCCCCGAACCATGCTGAGGCTCGGGGCTTATTAGCAATGATTTAAGCCTGAGGATAAACGGAAACCTTCTTGCGGTCTCTGCCCATTCTCTCAAATCTTACGACACCGTCAGCCAAAGCGAACAGAGTATCGTCAGAACCACGGCCTACGTTCTCGCCCGGGTGGATGTGTGTGCCTCTCTGGCGAACCAGGATATTGCCGGCTATTACCTTCTGGCCGTCGGCTCTCTTTGCGCCAAGACGCTTAGCCTCGGAATCACGGCCGTTCTTGGTGGAGCCCATTCCCTTTTTATGAGCGAAGAACTGCATTGAAATTCTGATCATTTTGATTACACCTCCGTAACAGTGATCTTGATGCGGCCCGGAAAATCCTCGGACAGGAGAGTGAGGTGAGTCAGCAGACCCAGCAGAAGCTTGTCTGCATCAGCGTCCCCGTCCTTTTCCGGACTTATGATTATTTCGTTTTCTTCTACCCTGACCTCTGCCTTTATCATAAAGACGTCCGTCATGGTGTTGGCTGTCAGCTCGACAGCCGAGGATACGCAAGCACAGCAAATGTCGTATCCTTCCTCTGCCATTCCTGCGTGGCCGCTGATGCGGACACCTGTCAGGACATTGGCGCTATTTCGGTAAAACTCTGCTCTTATCATCGCTTATGCGTTGATAGCTTCGATCTTTACCTGAGTGTAGGGCTGTCTGTGACCCATCTTCCTCTTCTCGCCCTTCTTGGGCTTGTAGGTGAAGACTGTGATCTTCTTAGCCTTGCCGTTCTTTACTACCTTAGCGGAAACTGTAGCTCCGTCAACATAAGGAGCGCCAACGCTTACGCTGCCCTCGCCGCCAACTGCCAGTACCTTGTCGAAGGTAACAGCGTCGTCTGCGTTAACTGCGTCAAGCTTCTCGATGAATACTACATCACCGACATTTACCTGATACTGCTTTCCGCCGGTCTCGATAACTGCGTACATTCTGGAATGCACCTGCCTTTACTTTTAGTCTCGCTGCGGACGGCGGCACCGTCTCGTGAGAGGATACGATGCGCTTTCGGAGCCGTAAACAAGCGGCTTTATAATAATAACACATTTCCCCCGCAAAGTCAAGCAATGGGGGGGAAGTTCGTAAAAATTCACAAAGATTTTACATTAGGCAACACCGCACGACCCCTGTGCATCAGATGTGCCGTCCAGATTTTCGTCAGATTGCCTAAATTCGACGCAGGCTTGCTGACGCAAGTCAAG
>CAMNBY010000059.1 GCA_946533615.1 uncultured Clostridia bacterium | reverse complement strand
TGACCGTCAGGTCGCGCCTGCCTCTGACAGCGGTGTCGGCCTCTATGCGTACAAGGCTTCCCTTTTCATCAAAATAATAATTGATCGTCCCGGGGTCGGTCTCGCTCTCGATCACGCAGCGCTCAACGGTCAGGCCGTCCTCCTTGACGGTGTCGATGTAGGTCTTGTCCTCCGAGAAAAACACCAGCCCCACATTGTCTGTCTCGTCACAGGCCTCGCCAACAAAGTAGCGCTTGATCGCGGCGATGGTGTTATAGCTCTTGCCCAAAACGGTGTAGTATTCCTGCTTGTGGCAGAAGAAATCGTAGACCGTGTGCTGGTCGCCGCCGCTGATCTCTAAGCTCACGGGAATGCTGCTGTAGTTTTCAAGATCCATCGTGCCCTTGAGCTGGCAGTTCTTGGCGGCCTTCTTGACAAGCTTCTTTGTCAGCTTGCCGAAGGGCTCGCTCTTCTCGGGCTCCTTGTCTTTTTCGTCCTCCGAGGAGCTGTCAGCGGGAGGCTCGGTGAGCTTTTCGTCGGGCCTACTCTCGGGCGCCGTGGTGACGTAGGGATCCTCATAAACAGAAGACTCCTGCTCGGGAACCGCCGTCGCGGCCGAGGTGGCGGTCTTTAGTTCATCGAGCGAAGGCTTCGATGTGTCGGTGCTGCTGTCGCTGCTGCCGCAGCCCGAGAGCATTGCGGCACACAGCAGCGCAGCTGTGATCATGTATTTCATTCTTCCGTCCTTTCGGGAGAGGGGGACTTTTTCTTCTTCATCGCTATTATCACTTCAAGGGCAGCAAGTCCGACAAAGGCCGCAAGCCCAAGGAGCGACGCCGCTTTTCCGACGCGCAGCATAGGCGCCGTGAAACGCACTACTATCTCGTGCCTGCCCTGCTTGAGCTCGAAGCCGAGGAAGGCCTTGCTTACAAGCTGGATATCCTGTTTTTCGCCGTCTACCGTCACCTCGTAGCCCTCGCTGTAGGGCAGGGTGAGCATGAACATACTGTCCTCCTTGCAGTCGATGGTGCCCGTTATCACATCGCCCGAAGTTCGGGTGCGGTCAACGGTCAGGCTGTCGGCCTCGCAGGCGTGGGTGGGATAATCGGCGATATACGCCCTGACATTGCTCATTCTGTACTCTCCGTCTGTGAAGATCAGATCAAGCTTTTCGAGGGGCTTGCCGTCCTGAGTGTTTATAACATAGGTGAAGGTGGTGTTGTTATTGTAGTATTTCCATTCGGCGTTGGTGAGGGTGTTGCGGACGCCGTTGATGGTCAGCCTTGCGTCACAGGGCTCGCCGATGGTGTTGTCAGCGTTGAGCTCGATCATCAGCAGCTTTCCGGGCTGCACGGGCTCGGGAAGCACCAGCTCCGACTTGAACTTTTCATCGGACCTGATGATATAGCCGTCGCCGTCACGGGTTATCTGCGGAGCATCGGGGAAGACAAGATCTTCTATCCTTACGATGTCCGTCTTGTACTCGCGGGAGTCGCCCGTGATGATGTAATTGCACAGCGCCTCCTTTTTCTCAAGAGGCGGCAGTGAATCAAATACCTCCTCGGAGAGTGTGGGAGCACAGCGTCCGACAGCTGCGGCATAGGGGTTTTCGAGCAGGCGCTTGCCGTTGCTCTCTGCCACCACGGTGCAGCCGTAGGGAACGCTTTCGCTGCTCGTCAGGATATATCTGTTGCCCATGAACACCTGGAAGAACGGGTCAAAGCAGAAGGTAGTGAGTGCCGAGTTTCTGTACTCGTTCTCGTTGTTCATCTCCTCGAAGAAGAAGCTGTTGTAATACTTGTTGTGTACCGAGGAGTAGATGTAGGGGCTGTAGTAATTCATCGAATAGACCGTATTTGCGGTGTCGATGCGCTTGTCGCCGCAGGAGCTTCGCCACAGTCCCTCCTTCGGGATATACTCGCAGAGCTTGGAATAATCCTCGGAATTGAGCTCCTCGACATAGGCTTTCGTCGCCTTGGCCTCGGCGGCGCTCAGAACAACGGTCGCGCCCATCGGGATCACAAGCGCCGAAATGAAAAACCACTTCACGCTCGGGCGGTTGCGGTAGATTATCATGCAGAGCACCATCAAAGCGCCGTCGCCGATGAAGGTCTTTCTTACAAGGCCGTTCTTGCAAAGCAGCAGGCCGATCATCAGCAGCAGGACAGCCACGAGCATCTCGATGAGCTCCAGCTTTTTCTCTGCGGCTGCCTTGAAAAGCTCCTCGCAGAGCACGATAGCCAGCGGCAGGAAAGGCAGCAGCGCCTTGCCGTCGATATACAGCATTCCGTTGAGGACGAACACCACCAGCGGGCAGGTGTAGAGCAGGCCGATGACTATCCCGAGGAAGCGCCTTGCCTTGCCGCCTCTGATAACAGCGACAGAGACAGAAAGCAGCGACAAAGCTCCGAGCCCGAGGCAGTAGCCCGAGAATCCGACGTTGTCAAGGTAGACAGCGGGGATGAATTGTTTAAGATCCAGCGCCACATGGGCGGAGTCTCTTCCTCCAAGCAGGGCGCCCAGGGTCGGCAGCAGCAGAACTCCCGCCAGAAGCACCGACACCAGCAGCCTTCCCGCCATCTCGGCGCCTGTGAGCAGCAGGCTGCGGAGCTCTATCTTCTCGTTCATCGAAAGGTATCTGTAGACCGCATAGGCCGCGACCGCACAGAGAGCCCCGACGCTGAAAAACCAGCTGGTCATTATCATCAGGAAGCAGACGACCGTCAGCCTCAGCTTCTTTCCGCGCTCAAGGTAATCGTCCACGCACTCCAGAGCCAGCACCAGCAGCGGCATATAGCTGACGAACATTATGTGGCGGTGGCTGTGAAGCATCAGAGGCGGAGCGCTGAAAAACATCAGCGCCAGAACAAACGAGATCAGCCTGCCGTTGCGCTTGCGCTCGAAGCGATAGAAAAGCAGCACAGCCGCCAAAACGAGCACAGCCGTCGAGACCTGTATGTAGATATACATCGGCACTGACGGCATGAGGTAGGATATAAGGATAACAGGCGAATAAAGCCCGTAATAGGAGAGGGCGTAGATGTTCTCGCCGCCGCCGAGATTGAAGGCAAGGCTCGGGAACAGGTCGCCCGTTTCGTAAAACAGCTTTCTGAAATAATCGGGGATGGCATAGTGCTGGGTCGTCCAGTCAAGGGTCGAGCCGTAGACGAAGCCGCCCTTGATGTAAAAAAGCACAAAGCATACAAAGATGGCAGTGAGCGCAGCCATAAACGGAATATCTCTGCGGTCGAGCCTTCTCTTCATATACTCACATCCTTTCGGGGCTTATGAAATGATGACCCCGCCGCAGCGGGGTGTTATCTGTCATGATCTTTATTTAAGCACGACTTCGTCGGCCTTCAGCCACATCTCAAAGGGCAGCATATGCTCGAACTTGCCGATGGTGTTCTCCTGCGAGTCGTAATACTCGAGGATATAATTCTTGAACTCCAGCTGCTCGTCGGTGATGGGCGTCATATCGTCGATGTAATCGGGCAGCGAGGCCTTAGAATGATAGATGCCGAAGTAATAGAGCTTGTCGCCGACGTCATACTTGTTGCAGCTGTCTGCCACAAGCTTCGAGGTCATCCAGTGGTGCTGGTGTCCGTACTCGCCAAGGGGGTTGTGCGTAACGATCAGGCTCCATCTCTTGTAGCTCACAAGCATATCGACATCGTGCTGCATCTGGTCATAGACGGCCTGCCAGTCGTCGCGCTCGCCGTTGACCTTGTCGGGGTACTCAAGCACAAGCGGAGTATTGCCCGAAGCCAGCACAGCCTTCTCAAACTCGGCCTTGCGGGTCTCGTTCCTGCCGTTCGTCATCGTGACTACAAGGTATCCGCCCTCCTGCAAATGGCCGCCGCCCCAGATGCTCTCGTCATCGGGGTGGGCAACGATCATAAGCTTGTTGGCGCTTGAATCGTTGGTGGCTCTTATCTTCTCGATGCTCAGCGGAGGAACGTCGTGTGCCTCCCTGACGTTATAAGCCCTGCGGAGATAGATAAAGCCCATCACCGCAGCCACGATCAGCAGTATCAGCACTGTCCCGCCGAAGACCGCGAGATATATCCTGTACTTGTTGATTTTTTTCTTTTTTGTCCCTCTGCCCTTCACAGAGCCCCTCGGCTTTGCCCTGACAGAAGACCGTGTAATTGTCTTTTTCTTTTCCATTTGTGTTCTTTCCTTCTGTTATTTTACGCTCTCCACAAACCGCAGGAAGGCCGCTCTGCCCTCGTCATTGCGCTTGTAGACGCCTGCGTGTTCAAGCACCTTGGCGAAGACCGTTCCGATCTCGCGCTGAAGCACATCGTTCACGTTTTCTGCGGTGATCTTGTTTCTCTTTGCAACGTCCTCGGCCCAGTCGGCGTGCTTTTCAAGTGTCTCGTCGCTGCGGATATCGCGGCCCTCGACAAGAGCCTCGGCAAGCAGCCGCATCTCTTCCTTGAGCCTTGACGGCAGGACCGCAAGTCCCATTACTTCAATAAGACCGATGTTCTCTTTCTTTATGTGGTGAAGCTCGGCGTGAGGGTGATAAACGCCGAGCGGGTGCTCTTCGGTGGTGATATTGTTCCTGAGCACAAGATCAAGCTCGAGCTTCCCGTCGCGCATTCTTGCAATGGGGGTTATGGTGTTATGAGGCTCGCCGTCTGTCTCGGCAAAGATGAACGCCGCCTCGTCGGTATAGGCTCTCCAGCTTGTGAGTATCTTGTCCGCGAGGTCAACAAGGCGCTCGCGTTCGCCGCTTATCCTGATAACGGACATCGGCCACTTGACAATGCCTGCCTTGACGTCCTCATAGCCCTTGAAGCAAAGCTCCTGCTCAACGGGGGCTTTGGCCATTGCGAATTCATAGCACCCGCCCTGAAAATGCTCGTGAGCAAGTATCGAGCCGCCCACGATCGGCAGGTCGGCGTTGGAGCCGATGAAATAATGCGGGAACTTCTCTACAAAATCGAAAAGCTTTCCAAAGGCTGCGCGGTCGATGACCATGGGAGTGTGCTTTTTGTTAAAGAGTATGCAGTGCTCGTTGTAGTAAACATAGGGGGAATATTGCAGAGCCCAGCTGTCTCCGTCGATAGTCAGCGGTATAACGCGGTGGTTCTGTCTTGCCGGAGAATTCAGCCTTCCGGCATAGCCCACGTTCTCAAAGCACAGCAGACACTTGGGATAGCCTGCCTGCTTGGCGTTCTTTGCGGCGGCGATGGCCTTGGGGTCCTTCTCGGGCTTCGAGAGATTTATGGTTATATCAAGGTCGCCGTACTCTGTGGGTGCCAGCCAGTGCATATCCTTCTTGATGCGGTAGCGGCGGATATAGTCCGTGTCCTGCGAGAGCTTGTAGAAATAATCCGTTGCTTCCTTCGGCGAGCGCTCATAGGCCGCGAAGAACTTCTCTGTCACCTCATGCTGAAAGGGCGTCAGCAGACCCATAAGCTTTGTATCAAAAAGGTCGCGGTAGGCTATGCTGTCCTCAATGATGCCCTTTTCGCAGGCATAGTCCAGCAGTTCAGCGAGAGTCTGCTCAAGGTCGATGTCGGTGTATTCCTCCTCCGGCTCCTCGTAATCGTCGAGGCAGAGAGCCTCGAGCAGCCTGTTGCGGACGAGCATTTTGTCCTCCTCGGTAATCAGCCCGCTCTCAAGGCCGTAGGCAACAAGCTTTTTGATGCTGTCATATATCACAGTCGTTACTCCTTTTCGGAAATTGGGGCAAGGCCAAAAGGCATTACCCTTTTAATTATACAACCGAATGCAGCGTTTGTCAATGAAATTTTAAACGTTTTCTGAACGCGCGAGAAAAACTCCGCGGACACGCGCAGCACCGCCGCCCCTGAGCAGATACCGTGAAAAACAAAAAGCCGGACAGCGGCGAGCTGCTCGGCTTTTAATATCATGATACTTTCTTCAACACAGTGTTCTTGGCCTTTTTGCCAAGCTTTTTAACCTTGCCCTTGACGTGCTGCCCTATCTCGAGCATCGCTGCGTACTTGTCTGTTACTACGATAACGTAGCTCTCGGCGTAGTGAGGCAGCTTGGAGATCGTCAGCGGCCACATATGGGTAAGGATCATATCCTCCTCGCGCTTGCTCAGGGTGAACTCGCGCTTGGCGTTGTCCAGCGCCTTCTGCGGATGCGAAAAGCCATGGCGTCTCTCGCCCTTGATGCGTGGCTTCTCCCTCCAGTCGTAGAGGAACAGGTCGTGCAGCATACCTGCGCGTGCGGCCTTTTTGGAGTCAAGACCGAGCTTGCGGCAGATAAGATAGTTATAATATGAAACGTTCAGGCAGTGCTGATAACAGGTGGTGCTGTAGTGATGTCGGTAGTTCTTCATTTTCTGGACCGTGTCGTTGTCGAGCAGGTCCTTCACGAAATGATAGTACTCCTCAGCCTCTGCGGAAGATTCTATACTGTGTCTCGAGCCTATTGCTCTGGACATTGGCATCGCCTTCTTTCATTTTTAGTCAGCAGCTGAGGCTGCTGCTGTTCACGGGTCGCGTCTTTGCATCGGGCGTGCCTGCCGTCAGCATACTCTAACCCCGTATACATTATACTACATTCATCAAATAAATTCAATAGTTTTTTTATGTATTTGGTAAATCATAATACAAATGATCGTAGAACTCGGGAATGAAGTCCTCGCAGGCGGCGGTGCGTTCCTGAATATATCCGTCAAAGCCCGCGGCTTCGACCTCCTCAAGCACGGTCCTGTATTCAAAGGTCGTTATCCGCCTTTTCAGGCTATCGTGTTCCGCGGCCTTGTAGACAGGCGTGAACTGCGCCATAACGCTGAGCAGGACGTCCTCGGGAGAGAAGCGCTCTCTCAAAGCTCGTATCAGCGCGATCGAATCGTGCCTGCCTCCCGGCAGCACAAGATGCCTGAGCATCGTGCCCCTTACAAGCATACCGCGTTCATCAAACTGCGGCCGC
>CAMNBY010000058.1 GCA_946533615.1 uncultured Clostridia bacterium | reverse complement strand
GCTTGAAAGATCTGCTTTTACTTTGCTGCCCAAAGGCCGTGCAGATTGCAGTAAGCGTATACGTTCTCTACAGTCTCGCCCTCAGCAAGCACGAACTCTGCCTTGGGGGCCTCTCCCGCCGAGAGATACTTTGTGTACTGACCCTTTTCGGTCACTACCATTATCCACTCGATGTAATGCGCGTCAAGCATCGGGTGCTCGACCTCGCCAACGGTCACAGAGATCTTTGCGCCTTCAACAGTGTAAACAGGTATATGCTTCTCGGTCGCAGCCTCGGTCGTGCCCGGGATAAGCTCTGTCATAGCTTCGCCGCAGCAGCTTATAGAGCAGTATTTCTCGTTAAGATAGGTGACCATGCCTCCGCATGACTTACAGACAAAAAACTTAGGTGTCATAATATAGTCCTCTTTTCAAAAGATATTTCACAGCCACGCTGCTGCGATATCTATATTATACTATATAAGTCTTGTTTTGTCAATGCACTTTTCGGACTCGCAATACGCCGATCGGGAAGCTCAGACTTCATCAGCCGCAAAAAAAGATACACCACTCTTTGCAGGTGATGTATCTTCTTATTATCTGTTAAGCTTGCCGCTCTTATCTCACAAGAGCAAGATAGGACGTGAATCCGCCGGAAACTTCGATAGAACCGATCGCGTATTCCTTGCCGTTTTCCATCCAGAACTGGTCGATGTTGACCTTGTAATTGCCATCGGCTGCATTGATGGCACCGCCGTTTATGGTGCCGCTGACCTTCTTGTCATCAAGGCTCTCCTCGTTGTAGCCCTCCTTATTTCCGGGGCTCAGCCAGTACCAGTCGATTGTAAGATCAGCAGAGCTGCCGCTTACCTTGATGTCCATGTTTACCAATTCGTGAGTGTCGGTCTCGATGCTGTCAGAGGGCTTGTGGATTATCATGCCCTTCCACCCGCCTGCAAAGCCTTCGCCGTCGGTGATAACGTCAGCACCCGAGGGAGCGCTCTTTACAAGGCTTCCGCCGTCAACACACCAGCCAAACTCGCTGTATTCGGGACGGTCATAAGTAGAGAACTTCTCCGCAACATCGGCAGGGGAGGGCGTAGTCGCGGGAGGTGCCTCCGTCGTTGTCACTGTTGTGGTAGTCGCTTCTGTGGTTGTGGTCGTAGTTGTCGCTTCCGTTGTTGCTGCGGTCGTCGTGTCCGCAGGAGATGTATCGGGAGCAGCAGTAGTTGTTGTCGTATCAGTGCCGTCGGCGCTTTCGTCAGCGCTTGTGTCGTTTACGGGCACAGCCTCGCCTTCGTCGGCGGAAACAGAAGTCACGCTCGTGTTCTTCTTGTCCGATCCCGAGCTGTCGCTGTCCTTCTTTACAAGGTAGCCTGGCTTTACGAAAAGTATCACAGCCGCACCGATAACAAAGATCAGCACCGCCGCTGCGATCCCGACAAGTGCGCCCTTCTGGCTGCTTACTTCTCCGCCCGAAGATGCAGCGGGTACAGCTGCGGGTGCCGCAGCGGGAGCCTTCTTTTCCTCCGCCTTCGGAGCAGGAGCCGGCGTCGGCTTTGCTGCTGTCTGAGGCTTAGGCTCGGGCTTCTGCTGTGCTTCAACAGGAGGCTTCGGTGCTTCCTGAGGCTTAGGCTGCTGATTCTTGAGAATGGGAGCCTGCTGAGGAGCGGCCTGCGGCCTCGGCGCCTGCTTCGGTGCCTGCTGAGGAGCGGCCTGCGGCCTCGGTGCCTGCTTGGGTGCCTGTTGAGGAGCAGTCTGCGGCCTCGGCGCCTGCTTTGGTGCCTGCTGAGGAGCAGCCTGCGGCCTCGGTGCCTGCTTGGGTGCCTGTTGAGGAGCAGCCTGCGGCCTCGGTGCCTGCTTGGGAGCCTGCTGAGGAGCAGCCTGCTGTCTCGGCGCCTGCTTGGGTGCCTGTTGAGGAGCAGCCTGCGGCCTCGGCGCCTGCTTTGGAGCCTGCTGAGGAGCAGCCTGCGGCCTTGGCGCCTGCTTGGGTGCCTGCTGAGGAGCGGCCTGCGGCCTCGGAGCCTGCTTTGGTGCCTGCTGAGGAGCAGCCTGCGGCCTCGGTGCCTGCTTGGGCGCTTGCTGGGGAGCTGCCTGCTGTCTCGGCGCCTGTTTGGGCGCTTGCTGAGAAGCTGCCTGCTGAGGTGCCGCTTCGGGCTTGGGTGCCTGCTTTTTGATATTCAAGCTCGGCGCCTGCCTGCCTTGTATCATCAATGGGGACTGAGGATCATAAATGGTCTTGTTCAGATCCTCGGTGGATCTGTTGAGCTGCTGCATCGCCTTGGCTTCAACGCTTGCGGGAGTCTCGGGAGCAGGAACAGCCGAAGGCGCCGGAGCAGCGCTCGGCATAGTCTGCGCAGGCTGTGAAGGAGCAACGGTAGCTCCGCACTGGCCGCAGAATTTACTGCCTGTTTTTATAACGCCGCCGCATCTTGCACAGAACATTGTTTATCACCTCTCTGAAATATTCGGAACATTTCCCCCCCGACCAAACCTTGCAAAAATACCTGACAAAAGCAAAAGAACTCTGTACCCTGATATTATTTCCTGCGTCATTCGGAAAAAGTCTGATCGGCGGAGCAATAGTTTTATTAATACAATATATTATAACACATTATTTCGATAACTTCAATAGTAAATTCAAAAAATGTCTTGTAAATCTTAAAAATTTGTGCTATAATAATACAGGTATCTGCGGGAAAGCACTTTTTCAGCAGGCTATACGGTAGCGGGGACGATAAAGTCCATGAGGAAAGTCCGGGCACCACAGAGCAGGATAGCTGATAACATCAGCCGAGGGCGACCTCCGAGCAAGTGCAACAGAGATATACCGTTGAGGCTTAGGCCTCAATAAGGGTGGAAAGGCGAGGTAAGAGCTCACCGGAGCGTCGGAGACGGCGCTGCCATGTAAACCTTATCCGGTGCAACACCAATGGTAGCTGACAGCTCAATGGCTGCTCGTCAGAGCTGCGGCTATAGGTGGCTTGAGCCGTCGGGCGACCGACGGTCCAGATAGATTACCGTACACGACAAAACCCGGCTTATCGGTCGGCTGAAACAGTGCTTTCCCGAGGATACCAAAAGCCCCGGAGCGGTCTGCGCGATCGCCCCGGGGCTTGTGTTTTTAGTCGTTAAAGAATACGAAGAAGGATCTGTATGCCATATAGATGTCTATCTTCGATGTCACCTCAAAGGGCGCGTGCATACTCAGCACGGGCACTCCGACGTCGATGACCTCCATGTCAAGATTTGCGATGAACTGCGCAACGGTACCGCCGCCGCCGAGATCGACCTTGCCAAGCTCGCCTGTCTGCCAGATAACGCCGTTCTTGTCAAGCAGCCTGCGCACTCTGCCTACAAATTCGGCGGAGGCATCAGAGGTGCCGGATTTTCCGCGAGCGCCCGTGAACTTCGTCACTACAACACCGTAGTTGATCTTCGACGAGTTCTTCGCCTCCGTAACATCGGGGAAGGTGGGATCGACAGCCGAGTTGACGTCCGCCGAAAGGCACTCGGAGGCCGAGATGACGTTGTGGCCGCAAAGCCCGTAGCTGCGAGCCAGATCGTCGATAAAGTATTTAAGATAGGAGCTGTTGAGGCCTGTGTTGCCGTCGCTGCCTGTCTCCTCCTTGTCCGTCAGGCACACAATGCAGGTGTGCTCGGGATCGTCCAGATCAAGTATAGCTTTCAGAGCCGTGTAAGCGCAGGCGCTGTCGTCCTGACCGTAGGCGCCGATCATGCTCCGGTCAAAGCCGACATCACGAGCCTTGAACTGCGGCACCGCCTCAAGCTCGGCAGAAATAAAATCGTCCTCGATGATGCCGTACTTCTCGTTGAGAATCGACATTATGTTCAGCTTTACCTTGTTGGAGACCTTGTCGTCCCTGAAAGGCCGCGAGCCGATAAGAATGTTCAGCTCCTCGCCCTTCACAAGCTCCGGAGCAGGGCGCTTCATCTGCTGCTGTGCCAGGTGGGGCAGCAGGTCGGTGATGCAGAATACAGGGTCGCGGTCGTCCTCGCCTATATTCACGGCGACTTTGCTGCCGTCTCCGCGGATAACAACGCCGTGCAGCGCCAGCGGGATCGTCGTCCACTGATATTTCTTGATGCCGCCGTAATAGTGGGTCTTGAACAGCGCCATCTCGGTGTCCTCGTAAAGCGGATTCTGCTTCAGGTCTATTCTCGGCGAGTCGATGTGCGCCGCCGCAAGTCTGACGCCCTCATCAAGGGGCTTCTTTCCGATAACGGCGAGTATAACGGCCTTGTCCCTGTTGACAAAGTAGACCTTGTCGCCTGCCTCGTATTTCTTGCCTCTCTTGAAGACCTTGAAGCCGTTCTTCTTTGCAAGCCTTACCGCCTCGATAACTGCCTCGCGTTCGATCTTTGCCACGTCAAGATAATTCTTGTACCCCTCGCAAAAATCGTCCGCCGCCTCGATCTCAACATCGCTGAGCAGCAGCCCAGCGTTCTTGTGGTCGCCAAACAGCGCCTTTGCAAGCGTTTCGCCTGCTGTTTTCTTCTTTTCAGCCATTTTTCAATTCCTCCTCTAAGCTGTCTATTGCTGAATTGTTTTTGTAGTTATTATACGCACTCATTACCTTGTCTATGTAATGTGCGGTGTCGCTTGCGGGAACATCCTCCACTCTGAAATTATCGGGATCCACTCTGCCGTCCTCTATCCAGCTGTCTACGGCGTTGAAGCCTGCGTGGTACGCCGCAGCCGTCAGCTCGTAGGAGCCGTAGCGCTCGTAAAGATACCCCAGATAATATGTGCCGTATTCAATGTTCAGCTCGGGGTCGTACATATCGTCAAAGCTGTGCTCGCGCTGGTCGTCCTTCCTGAATCTTATCCAGTTGTAGGCGTCCTCCATTATCTGCATCAGCCCGCGAGCCCCGACGTCAGAGGTCGCCTTCGGGTCAAAGTGGCTCTCGGTGT
>CAMNBY010000057.1 GCA_946533615.1 uncultured Clostridia bacterium | reverse complement strand
GGACGGCGTGACGCCCTCGCCCACTGCATTGTGGTGGACGGGGGCTTTGTTTGGCTCGGGGCTGACAATGAGGAGTGAGTTTACGGTTTCCGGGCGCGGACGGCGCAACTCCCTCGCCCACTGCATTGTGGTGGACGGGGGCTTTGTTTGGCTCGGGGCTGACGTTGAGGGCGGAGGCTGCATCATGCCGCTATATTTATTGACATATTTTTTATTATATGGTATAATACAGGCAATAAGATCCCCGTGCCCCGAAATGTTCCGAAAGGAGAGAGCACCATGAAAAAAGCACTGTCATTCCTGCTGGCCGCTGTTGTTGCTGTGAGCGCAGGTGCCCTGCCTGTTCCGTCGGGCGCAGGCTTTGCGTCTATCACTGCCGAGGCCGCAGATGCCGCTAAATGCGGAGATTTTTACTATACGCTCGATGCCGAAGGCTGCGCCGCCGTTACCCGCTGCGATCAGTGGCGCGGAGAGCTTGTCATACCGGCTGAGCTTGACGGCCATAAGGTCACGGCTATCGCAGACAGAGCCTTCGAGAGCTCCTGCTTCACTAAGGTCACTTTTCCGGATACTCTTGAGACTATCGGCGCTTACGCCTTCTTTGGCTGCGGCGATCTCACCGCTGTCACGATGCCCGACGGTGTCAGGAAGATCGGCGCGTATTCTCTTGGCTACAGCGCCGAGGAATGTGAGGGAACATCGGAGAAGATCGAGGGTTTCACCATTGTCTGCATGGACGGCTCGGCGGCTTCGGAATACGCCGAAAAGAACGGCTTCAGGACCAAGCCCAAGTACGATCTGCTAAGCGCACTGGTCTCTATCCCCTACAGCAGCTACACCTACCGCGGACGGGCGGTAAAGCCTACCGTCACCGTTAGGGACGCTTACGGCACCCTGTCTGCGGGGGAGGACTATACCTTCACTATCTCGGACAACACCGCCGCAGGACGCGCCCGGATAACCGTGACGGGCTGCGGCAGATACGAGGGCGCCTCGCTCACCAAATACTTCACGGTCAAGCCTCTTGATCTCGGCACGCATTATGCTGCGGTGTCTGTTCCCTATGCCTCCTATACCTACACGGGCAAGGCGATCAAGCCCAAGGTGACTGTAAGATTCAAGGACGGCTCGCCTATCCCCGAGAGCGAGTATACCGTAAAATATTCAAATAATACCGCAGTCGGCGTTGCCACTGCCACGGTCACGGGCAAGGGCGGCAGCGTGAAAGGCACATATAAAAAGACCTTTGTTATCAAGCCCGAGAAGAACAGCATAAGCTCGCTGACGGCCGGAAACGGCTGCTTCAGGCTGAAGTGGAAGAAGGCCACCGCCGGCGCCGTCGGCTATCAGGTGCTGTACTGCCGCGATAAGGCCGCGCTGAACGCCGCAGCCGGTGAGTGCAAGAGCTCCGATCCCGTGAAATATGTTCACAGCTACACATCACTTGACAAGGCTGACCTGAGCGAGTGCTTTTCGAGAGTGCCCCGAAGCGGAGAGGTCTGGTATGTCAAGGTGCGTTCATTTGTTACTAAAGACGGCAGCGCCTCGGCTGTCCGCTACGGAAATTACAGCGCCGTAAAGTCTGTTACCGTAAAATGATCTGTAGATCTCCCCGACCCCGGGGAGATTTTTTTGAATAGTAACAAATTTTATATTGCATTTTTCTTTCTGATATGCTATTATATAAGTTAGGGATTTTTCAGACCGAACGGATATTATAACAGAACGGGAGTTTTTTGTATGCCAAAGAGACAAGACATCAACAAGATAATGATAATCGGCTCGGGTCCTATCATCATCGGACAGGCCTGCGAGTTCGACTATTCGGGAACACAGGCGTGTAAGGCGCTGAGGAAACTGGGATATCAGATAGTCCTGGTGAATTCCAACCCCGCCACGATCATGACCGACCCCGACGTGGCCGATATCACCTACATAGAGCCCCTGAACCTTGACAGGCTCACACAGATAATCGAGAAGGAGCGCCCCGACGCTCTGCTGCCGAACCTCGGCGGACAGTCGGGACTTAACCTCTGCTCCGAGCTGGACAAGGCAGGCGTGCTGAAAAAGTACAACGTGCAGGTAATAGGCGTTCAGGTAGACGCTATCGAGCGCGGCGAGGACAGGATCGAGTTCAAGAACGCCATGAGCGCTCTCGGCATCGGTATGCCCAAGAGCCAGGTGGCCTACAGCGTTGACGAGGCCGTAAAGATAGCCGAGGAGCTGAAATACCCCGTGGTTCTGCGCCCTGCTTACACAATGGGCGGCGCAGGCGGCGGTATGGTCTACAACGTGGACGAGCTCAAGGTGGTATGCGCAAGAGGCCTTCAGGCAAGCCTTGTGGGTCAGGTGCTGGTCGAGGAGTGCATCTTCGGCTGGGAGGAGCTTGAGCTCGAGGTAGTAAGAGACGCCAAGAACAACAAGATCACCGTTTGCTTTATCGAGAATATAGACCCGATCGGTGTACACACGGGCGATTCCTTCTGCTCGGCGCCTATGCTGACCATCCCCGAGGATGTTCAGAAGGAGCTTCAGGAAATGAGCTACCGCATCATCGAGTCGATCGAGGTCATCGGCGGCTGCAACTGCCAGTTTGCAAGAGACCCCGAGACAGGCAGGATCGTTGTTATCGAGATAAACCCCAGAACTTCGCGCTCGTCGGCGCTGGCATCAAAGGCTACGGGCTTCCCGATAGCGCTGGTGTCCGCAATGCTGGCCTGCGGCCTGACCCTCGACGAGATCCCCTGCGGCAAGTACGGCACGCTGGATAAGTACGTTCCCGACGGCGACTACGTCGTTATCAAATTTGCAAGATGGGCCTTTGAAAAATTCAAGGGCGCAGAGGATCATCTCGGCACACAGATGCGTGCTGTCGGCGAGGTCATGAGCATAGGCAAGACCTACAAGGAGGCCTTCCAGAAGGCTATCCGCAGCCTCGAGATCGGCCGCTACGGCCTCGGCTTCGCTAAGAATTTCAACTCTCTCACCAAGGAACAGCTGCTCGAAAAGCTCCGCTTCCCCACCAGCGAGAGACAGTTCGTTATCTACGAGGCTCTCCGCAAGGGCGCAACGATCGACGAGATCTGGGAGCTGACCAAGATCAAGCACTGGTTCCTCGAGCAGATGAAGGAGCTTGTGGACGAGGAAGAGGCTCTGCTGAAAAACAAGGGCGCAGTACCCTCGGAGCAGGCTCTTAGACAGGCCAAGCTCGACGGCTTCAGCGACAGATACCTCAGCTCTCTGCTTGAGGTAACGGAAGAAGAGATCAGAAATGCCCGCATAGGCTTCGGCATAAAGGAGGCCTGGGAGGGCGTTCATGTAAGCGGCACACAGAACGCGGCTTACTATTATTCAACATATCATCTGGACGAGGACAAGAGCCCCTCAGGCTCCGACCGCCCGAAGATCATGATACTCGGCGGCGGCCCCAACAGGATAGGCCAGGGCATCGAGTTCGACTACTGCTGCGTTCATGCAGCGCTGGCTCTTAAAAAGCTGGGCTTCGAGTCGATCATCGTGAACTGCAACCCCGAGACCGTTTCCACCGACTACGACACCTCGGACAAGCTCTACTTCGAGCCTCTTACCCTCGAGGACGTGCTCTCTATCCACGAGAAGGAGAAGCCCGTGGGCGTTATCGCTCAGTTCGGCGGCCAGACACCTCTTAACCTTGCCAACGACCTTAAAAAGTACGGCGTGAACATTCTCGGCACAACTCCCGAAACTATCGACCTTGCCGAGGACAGAGACCACTTCCGCGCAATGATGGATAAGCTTGGCATACCGATGCCCGAGAGCGGCATGGCTGTAAATGTTGAAGAGGCTCTTGAGATCGCCAACAGGATCGGCTACCCCGTAATGGTGCGCCCCTCCTACGTTCTTGGCGGACGCGGCATGGAGATCGTCCACGACGACGAGATGATGAGAGTTTATATGGCTGCTGCCGTAGGCGTTACTCCCGACAGACCCATACTTATCGACCGCTTCCTGAACCACGCGACAGAGTGCGAGGCCGACGCTATCTCTGACGGCGAGAACTGCTTTGTCCCTGCCGTTATGGAGCACATCGAGCTTGCGGGCATCCATTCCGGAGACTCCGCCTGCATACTGCCCTCCAAGAACCTGCCCGAGAACATCGTTGCAACGATAAAGGACTACACCAAGCGCATCGCAGTAGAAATGAACGTCAAGGGACTTATGAATATGCAGTACGCCATCGAGGGCGACACGGTCTATGTTCTTGAGGCAAACCCGAGAGCCTCCAGAACAGTTCCGCTGGTATCCAAGGTGTGCAGCATCAATATGGTAAAGATCGCCACCGAGATCATAACCTCTGAGCTGACCGGCAGGCCCTCGCCTGTTCCTTCGCTCAAGGACAAGAAGATAGGCCACTACGGCGTCAAGGAGGCCGTGTTCCCCTTCAATATGTTCCAGGAGGTCGATCCCGTACTCGGACCCGAGATGCGCTCGACCGGCGAAGTCCTCGGTATCTCGCCCAGCTTCGGCGAGGCATACTACAAGGCTCAGGAGGCAACACAGACCCGCCTGCCTCAGGAGGGCACCGTGCTGCTGAGCGTCAACGACCGCGACAAGCCCGAGCTGGTAGAGATCGCGCAGGCATTCAGCGACCTCGGCTTCAACATCATCGCCACCGGCAAGAGCTACGAGATGATAAAGAACGCAGGTATCCCCGTTAAGAAGATCTTCAAGATCTACGAGGGCAGACCCAACATTGCCGACGAGATCGCAAACGGCGAGATACAGCTGATCGTGAACACCCCCGCAGGCAAGACCAGCGCTCATGATGACAGCTACATCAGAAAGGCCGCCATCAAGCACAGAGTGCCCTACATCACAACTATGGCTGCTGCAAAGGCCAGCGCCGAGGGCATCAAGGCGATCAAGCAGAACACCCACTTCGGCGTCAAGTCCCTCCAGGCGCATCACGCCGATATTACAGAGTGACAGCACAGCGGGCGTTTTCCTGATATATGAATGACAAAAGGCAGCCCCGCCCCCAGAAAGCCGGGCTGCCTTTTTGATTCACCCACCAATGTTTCAATCGAGCGCTTGGCAAGGGTCTCAGCGCTGCCCTCTAAGGGCGGTGGGTGCCCTTGTGAATGAGGCGGCGTCCTTGCCGTCAGGCAGGCTTGTGTGCGGGTGGTTCTTTTCGGGCTTTGTGGTCGGCTGAATTGACAGTTGATAATGGGCGGTGTCGCCTTCGGCGGATCTTTTGTTTCCTGCAAAGCCGACATTCACGCAGCTGCCAGTATAATTGTGCATTGTGCATTGAAAAGGAGATAGTATGTTCAAGGCAGTTATTTTTGATATGGACGGGCTTATGGTCGATACCGAGCGGCTGCTGCAGCGGTTCTGGGTCGAGGCTGCGGCGGAGTTCGGCTATCCCATGAAGCCCGAGCACGTTCTTGATATACGCTCGATGTCGGCGCCCTACGCCGAGGGGCACCTCAAGCGCATCGTCTGCCCCGATTTCGATTACACAAAAGTGAGAGAACGCCGGAAGGAGCTGATGAACGAGTATATCCGCCAAAACGGCATCGACAAAAAGCCGGGGCTTGACGAGCTGCTCGAGCGGATACGCCTCTCGCCTCTGAAGGCGGCGGTCTGCACGGCCACCGACTATCCCAGAACAGAGT
>CAMNBY010000056.1 GCA_946533615.1 uncultured Clostridia bacterium | reverse complement strand
CAGGGCGACGAGCAGGGAAGAGAGACCGCCGAAGCCGTTGAACAGAGCCACGAGCTGCGGCATACCTGTCATTTCTACCTTTTTTGCCCAGACAGCGCCGATAACACCGCCAAGGACGATTGCCGCCAGGGTCCAGATGTAGGCGTTTTTAGCAGGGCCCTCGGTGAGGGTGTCGGTGACATTCTTTTCAAGCAGAACGGTCACAACTGCGATAAGCATTCCGACGGAGCTCATCAGGTTGCCCTTTCTTGCCGTGTCGGCCTTGCCGAGCAGCTTTATGCCGCGGATAAAAAGCACCGCCGAGACCATGTAAAGTATAGTCGTCAGGACGGTGCTGGCGTTTTCCCAGCTCACTTTTTATCCCCCTTTTTCTCCTTTGATCTGAACATTCCCAGCATTCTGTCGGTTACGAGATAGCCGCCGATAACGTTTATCGTCGCAAGCACGATGGCGACAAATCCGCAGATCCTCTTGTACTGGCCGACCATATAGCCGATCTCTCTGCCGCCTGTGCCGATGTCACCTGCGGGAACGTCGGTGTCAGCGCCTATGTACTTGCAAAGCTCTGTCATGAAGCTCTGGCAGAAACGCATGATCTCACGGTCGGACTTGCCCTTGGGGTCGAAATCGGAGCCGCCCTTGCCGCCGCCGATGGGTAGACCTGTCAGGCTGTTTTTGAAGATCTGCTCAAAGCCCAAGAACTTGATGATACCGATATTTACAGAGGGGTGAAGTCTGAGTCCACCCTTGTAGGGGCCGATAGCGGAGTTGAACTGAACTCTGTAGCCTGTGTTCACATGGGCATTGGCCTCATCGTCCAGCCAAGGCACACGGAACTTGATCTGCCTCTCCGGGTTTGCAAGGCGCTCCAGAACTGCATCACGTCTGAACTGAGCCTCGTTTGCATCTACTATGGGGCGGATAGAATCCAGCACCTCGCTCACTGCCTGATGGAACTCGGGCTCGTCGGGATTTTTTACTGTTACCTGTTCAATGATCTCATCAACGTATGACATAATTATTTCCTCCTGTCAATAATGCGCCCACATCAAAATCATACCGCAGAAAGGTATGAAAGGTCAATGATAAAGCGCCTGTGAATTTCTTACTTATACACTAAATTTCCTACATCATCCCTCTGCCCCCGTTGAAGGCAGGCGAGCGTATTCTTATAATTGTGTTTCAAAAGGGGGTAGATGAATAATGTGGGAAAAAGGTCTCTCCGATAAACAGACTGAAAAGGAGCTGACTGAAAAAGCCAAGCAGCTGTTGATAGAAAACAGCGGTATGAACGAGCAGCAGGCTTACAAATACCTGCAAAAGCAGGCTATGGACAAGTGCGTCCGGAAAAGCGAGATAGCTGAGGCTGTGATCGAAAAACTTGCTACCTCTTGAACTGCGAGGGCAGCTTGCCTGTTACCTTTTTAAAGACATGGGAAAAATAATCCGCCGAAGTAAAGCCCAGCAGCTCACTCACCTCACTTACCTTATAGTGCCCCGAAGCGAGCAGCAGCTTGGCATACTCCATCGAAAGACGCTTATAGAACTCCGTAAAGGGCATACCGACCCTTGCCTTGAAGTACCTTCCGAAGTAATCGGGATTAAAGCCGAAATGATCGGCGGCGGCCTCAACTGTGAGAGCGGCTCCCTGTGTTTTCTCAAGCAGAGCACGGAGCTTTTCGATAAAAGCGTCGATGCCGGGGGCAATGGGGATCTGCGAAAGAGCGGTCCTGAGGACATTTTCATACTGGACGCTCATCATGTTCTTGCTTATCGCCTTTGAACAGCGTATCAGCGCCGCACGGATATCATCCTCAAGCGCAGGCTCGATAAGATAGTCAACAGCGCCGAGCAGAAAGCACTCGCGCATATCTCCCGCCATATTCACCTTGCTGATTATAACTACAGGGGTCTTCAGCTTTGCCCTTGAAAGCCGCTTGAGCAGATCGGTCGCAATAACAGCCATCGGGCGGTTTATGCACAGGAGCATATCACATTCAAGTGCAGCCATCGCCTCGCAGGCTTTTGCAGGCTCTGAGGCGTGAGCCGTCATTTCAAAGCCGCACTCGGCAAAGACAGACAAGGCTCTGTAATGCCTGAGATCATAGTTTGAGTTGTCAACAACAAGCACTCTGTAAAGCTATATCCTCACGTGCCAATCTGCAAAAAAATATAGGGCCGTCCTGCCGCCAAAGCGGCAAAACAGCCCCATTGCTTAATTAAACACTATCACAACATTGGGTCAAAGTCAATGAATAAAATATGAACAGCCTTTCATTATACGGCTTTGCAAGGGGTAATGTCGGAAATTTATCGGGTAAGCAGACGGAATCAAACGGCAGGCAGGATTTGTGAACGTTTTGCAGGATGCAATTTTGGATAATTCACTATCGCTGTTGATTTTTCACAGAAAGGAGCAAAAATGAAGGCTCTGAATTGTGACGAACAAAAAACTTGCAGGAAAGCCCTTGACAATCTGCTCCGTCCGATGTATGATATGAAACATAGAGGCGATGGCGTCACGAAGATCTTTCTTCACGTCAGCCTCTATTTTTATTTATTGATACCGAAACGGCAAGGGCGCCGCAAAGTGCTTTCGGGCATTTGCGGCGTCTTTTTTTGGAGGCGGTGCCTGTTCAGAAGCTGCCAAGCCTTGTTCCCGATGGCGCTCCGAAAATGACCAAGATCGAGATCATCTGCAAGGAGGCAAAGCTCGATAAGCTGAAAAACGCGATGACCAAGCTTGGCATCACAGGCATGACGGTCTCTCACGTCATGGGCTTCGGCAACCAGAAGGGCAAGCCCGAATATTACCGCGGCGTACCTGCCGAGATCAACCTGATGCCGAAGGTGCAGGTCGATATAATCGTAAGCAAGATACCCGTGCGGCGTGTTGTTGACACGGCGAAGAAGGCTCTCTACACAGACCCCTGTTATGCGAAGGTTGAGACTATGTTATGGGACGGTGGGCGATGTGGGGTGAAGGGGGGTAATACCATAATATGATAAAAAACGCAACAGTTTTCCGCCTTCAAGGTCAAACTGTACAAAATACTCCGATTTAATAAAATGTTATTGTTGACATTGAATACCGCTGTTGCTATAATTTACTTAAAGATGATTGTTTAATATTTTTGGAGGTATGCATTATGAGAAACATCAAAAGATTTCTTGCTGCGGCCGTTGCGCTCAGTTCTGTTTTTGCTGTGACCGCCTGCGGCAGCTCTGATGACGGCTCGGCAGAAGAGACTGTAACAACCGTTGAAACAGTCCCCGTCGAGGATACCAGCGCAATCGAGAACATCGCGGACGACGCCCAGAAGGACATCATCTGGATGGGTACCTATGACCTGAACCCCTCAAGAGGCGCCGACAAGAGCGTCGAGATGACCCTCTTCAACAATAAGGGTGGTACTGTAAAGTGGAACCGCGTTTCCGACGACACCAAGTTCGACAGCCTCGCAGCCGCTATCCTCTCAAAGAAGGATATCCCCGACATCTTCAAGTATGAGTGGCTGGCCTTCCCCTCTCAGGTGCTCAAGGATATGTATCAGCCCGTTGACTCCATCGTTAATTTCGACGACGAGCTCTGGAAGGACGTCAAGCCCACCGCCGAGCAGTTCGTTATGAACGGTAAGCACTACGTTGCCCCCATCAGCTACGCCGTCGGTACCCTGATGATGTACGACCACGCCATCATTGATAACGAGAACCTCGACGACCCCTACGAGCTCTGGCTCGAGGGCAAATGGGATTGGGACGCTTGGTATGATATGATGGATACCTTCGTAAGCAACTCCACGGGAGATGACGTAAGATACGGCATCAACGGCTGGTTCCAGACCCAGATCGTCCAGCAGACGGGCAAGACCATGGTCGTCTACGAGGACGGCGTGTTCAAGAGCAACCTCAACGACCCCGACATCGAAAGGGCAGAAGATCTGCTCTATAAGATCGGCAAGAACGGCTATGTCAATACCGAGTGGCTCGGCAACGCAAGAAACGCCCTGAAGGACGGCACAAATCTGTTCTACTGCATGGGTCCCTGGGCTCTTACAGGCACCAACGGCCCGCAGGAGGGCGACGATTACGGCATCGTCCCCATGCCCGAGGATCCCAACTCCGACGGCAAGTATGTGACCTCCGATATGACCGCATATATGTGGGTCAAGGGTTCGACCGCAGACGCAGCAGTCAAGACCTGGTTCGAGTGCTGCCGCATCGCAAACACCGACCCCGAGTACATCGAGAACGGCAGACAGAAGTTCATGAACGCCAACCCCGCATGGACAGACGAGATGTATGACGTATATGCCACCGCCTCCTCGACCGAGTATTTGTCCGTCTTTGACTACGGCTACGGTATCTCTCCCGCAATGTCCAGCGACTCTGCAAGCGCCGACGGCAACTGCATCACCAGAAAGCTCTACGAGTTCACCAACAAGCAGGACGAGAACGGCCAGCAGTATACATGGACCAACCTCCGCGAGACCTACGGGCCCACCGTTGATGCCGAGCTCAAGACCATTAACGACGCCATTGCAAAGTTTGAGGGATAATTCAACCAAATATAAATTTATGAAAGTTTAATATTTTTCTATACGGCTAATGTTTTCACGCATTAGCCGTATTTTTGTGCTTAATGTCCAAATAAATTGCACTTAATTGTATAAAAATATTATTGACATAAATTCCCTCGGCTGATATAATTTAATTATAGACGAACACCCGACCCATACAAATGGAAAGGATGAGAATAATATGAGAAATACCAAAAAGCTCCTTGCGGCTCTGATGGCTCTGGCAATGACCTTCGGCATCACTGCCTGCGGCTCGAGCGACAGCAACACCGATAACCAGAATGCCGAAGACGAAAGCTTCGAGGCCACCGAGAATGTTGAGGTCGAAGAGGCCTCGAACGTCGATAAGCTTCCCGGCGGCGCAGAGAGCGAGATACTCTACCTCGGCGAGAATGACATCAACCCCACAAGAGCAAACAAGGAAAAATCCACCGAGCTCACACTCTTCGAGCAGAAGGGCGGAAAGATCAGATACCAGTCCACCTCGAACGAGGACCGCTTCGACAACCTTGCCGCCGCCGTCCTCGCTAAGACCGATATACCCGATATTTTCAAGTATGAGTGGCTGGCCTTCCCCTCACAGGTCGTAAAGGATATGTACCAGCCCATCGACAGCATCGTTGACTTCGAGTCCGACCTTTGGAAGACCTCCAAGGAGACCGCTGACCAGTTCATGCTCGGCGGCAAGCACTTTGTGGCTCCCCTCGGAAACGTCGCCTCCGCAATGCTTTGCTATGACAGGGACATCATCGAGTCAGAAGGCCTCGACGACCCCTATGACCTCTACATCAACAACGAGTGGACATGGGACGCCTGGGAGAAGATCATGGCAGAGTATGTTGACAACGCCACAGGCGACGACCTGCGCTACGGCGTCAACGGCTTTTTCCGCAATCACATCGTCCAGCAGAC
>CAMNBY010000055.1 GCA_946533615.1 uncultured Clostridia bacterium | reverse complement strand
GGTCTTGAAGTTCTTGTCCGTCGAATACTGCACCTGATAGCCCGTAGCGCCTGCGGTGGCTTTATTCCATGTGATCTTGAACGCGCCCTTGGTCGAGCTTATGGTCTTTATCACGTTCTTTTCGGGCTTAACAACAAATTCCTTTTTGTATGTGCCCGTGGTGTTCGAGCCCTTGGCCTTGACGGTGATAGTCGCCACGCCGACCTTGGTGTTGTTGGAATACGAGAACGTATAGTCCGAAGTCGGGATAATGTCGCCGTCCTTGAACTTCACCTTGACTGCCGGCTTTATCTGGCTGCCCGTGTAGGTGTAGCTGCTGTAGGGGATAGTGACCTTCGCGTAGCTTGACGAGAGATCGAGCGGCTTTACCTTGAAGGTCTTTTTGTAGGTGCCTGCATACTTGCCCTTGCCGGTTACGGTAATGGTGGCTGTCCCGACGTTGGTGTTGTTGGAATATGAGACTGTATAGTCGGTGCCCTTTACAAGCTTGGTGGAGCCGTCCTTGACGGTCACGGTGGGCTTGATGCCCCTTCCGCGGTAGGTGTAGCTTGAATAGGGGATAGTCACCTTGCAGTAGCCGATGTACTTGCCCTGCTTGGTGATCCTGACGCTGCCTGCGCCCTTGCCGTCCGAGGTGTTGATCTGGTAGTAGGTAAGGATGTCGTCCTCGGAGACCGCAACGGTGTGGGTTCCGATCTTTCCGCCCGAGGGTGAAGCAATGGTGCAGTTCTTGAGCTTTATACCGCCCGTGAAATAGCCGATCGCCGAGACGCCATAATCAGTGGTGCTGTTGTCATACGCCTTGGCCGTGATATCGGAATTATCAATGGTCAGGATCCCCTGGGAGTTGTCTTCGTAATAGTCGCCGGCGATGGGCAAGGCATTTGTTGAGATGTCAAGGCTCGTGTTTTTTATCGCAAGTGAGGCATTTGTCGCAATGCCGATGCTCTTGGTATTGTTGATCGTCAGCTTTCCCTTGCCGGTAATGGTCGCGTCTTCCAGAAGCTTGAAACCGATGCCAAGGTTTGTAAAGGTGGCGTCGCCGTTGACATTGATAGTCAGATCCGGTATATTGCTCCGGATGCCGTCGAAGGAGTGGCCGTCAAAGGTGCCGCTGTTGATGTTCAGGGTCTTGGTCTTGGCGTCATAGGAGAACATTCCGTCCCCGAGGATATCCGAGGCGTTGAGTCCGTTAACTCTTACACTTTCGCTTTTATCGCGGAAATAGAGGTCATAGAGGTCACAGTTGTAGAATTCGTAATCTGTTTTGAGATAGACGCTCCGGTAGCCGTTAGAATCCTTATCGGGAGGGTAGATCCTCATTGTGTCTTTGCCGTTGATCTTGCCTCTGAAGTGACCCGTGTTGAAGTAATAGCCATCGTTCGCCACAAGCTTTATTATCAGGCAGTAATCGTGGTTTATGACGTGCTTGGAGGTCTTGGTCTCGGCCTTGTTCTCACTGTTGTTGTACCAGCCGACGCCGTTGTACAGGACGTATTTGTTGGTGCGGCCTAAGGAATATTCAAAATAACTGTAATTCTCCGTGGCCGTGGGGCTTATCTTGAAGCCCGTGCCTTCCGTGATCGTCGCTGTGAAGTCCATTGTCTTGCCGTCCTCGGGCGCGTCGATCGAGATATCGGCGCTGGTTATCTCTGTTGCAGCCGAGGCCTTCATACCTCCCGCCGCGAACAAGCAGACCAGCATAAGCAGCGCCGCCGCTGCCAGCTTGATGGAAAAGCTTCGTGTAACCATAATTCCTCCTCTTGGTAATAAAAAACGTGACGCTCCCGAGGGAGCCTTATACAAGGAAATTATAGCAGATTATCGGCGCAAAGTCAACATCGCCCCTCAGATATTTATATCCCTTTTCTCCTTCTTCAATATTCTCTGTACCGCAAATTTGCCCGAGATCGCGGCGATGGGCAGGCCGCCGGGACTCATTATCCACTGTCCCGCCATATAGAAGTTCTTCAGCTTTTTCAGAACTCCCTTGACCCGCAGCTGCTTTGCTCCGACAGTTGTTACAAAAGCCATGTACGCGCCGTGATAAGCGTTGCAGTATCTTTCGTAGGTCATGGGCGTCCAGCAGTCGAGAAGCTCGAGCCTGCCGTCAAGCTCGGGGAATTCCTTTACGATGCGGTCGGTGACTTCCTTTATAAGCTCCTGCTTTTTAGCCCTGTAGTCTTCTTTTGAAAGGCTTTTCCAGTAAGCGTGATCTTCGTCTGTCTGGGGGATATTCGTCTGCAATACCGTCTTCCCCTCGGGAGCGAAGGTCTTGTCGTAGCCGTAGTTTTTGATATATATGCGCTCAAAGCTCCTGCCGCCGATAACGATAGGCTCGCAGCCGAAGAAGATAGTGTCCTTGATGCTGAGATCATCATCTGTCTTGTAGGCGATCTGAAAGCCGCTGGTCGTGGGGTAAGCGCTGCTGCTCTCGTAGGCTCTTGCGAACTCCTTCGGCATATAGGACTTGTCAAGCAGCCTGCCGAACAGAAAGCTCGGGTCCACCGCCGAGATCACCTCGTCAGCCGTGACCCTCTCGCCGCTTTCGAGCTCGATGCCCTTTGCAGAACCGTTCTCGACGATCACTCGCTTAACGGGAGCATCGGTATAAAGCTCGCCGCCCATAGACTTGAATCTCTCTGTTATCCT
>CAMNBY010000054.1 GCA_946533615.1 uncultured Clostridia bacterium | reverse complement strand
CATGAGCATTACGAGCCTGTCGATGCCGTAGCCGATGCCGCCTGTGGGGGGCATACCGATCTCGAGAGCGCGGAGGAAGTCCTCGTCGGTGCGGTTGGCCTCCTCGTCGCCCTGGCTGAGAGCCTCTTCCTGCGCCTTGAAGCGCTCGCGCTGATCCAGCGGGTCGTTGAGCTCGGAGTAGGCGTTGCACATCTCCCAGCCGTTGATGAACAGCTCGAAGCGCTCAACATAGCGCGGATCCTCGGGCTTCTTCTTTGTAAGGGGAGAGATCTCGATGGGGTGATCCATGATGAATGTGGGCTGGATAAGGTGCTCCTCGACGTATTCCTCGAAGAAGAGGTTGAGGATATCGCCCCTCTTGTGGCGAGCCTCGAACTCGATATGGTGCTCTCGGGCGACAGCCTTTGCGGCCTCGTCGTCGGCGATCTCGCTGAAATCAACGCCCGAATATTTCTTTACGGCCTCGAGCATCGTCAGGCGCTCGAAGGGCTTGCCGAGGTCGATCATGTGCTCGCCGTAGGGGATCACGGTGCTGCCGCAGACCTCCTCTGCAAGGTGCCTGAACATTGTCTCGGTAAGCTCCATCATGCCGTGGTAGTCAGTGTAGGCCTGATAAAGCTCCATAAGCGTGAACTCGGGATTGTGCCTTGCGTCAACGCCCTCGTTGCGGAAGACCCTGCCGATCTCGTAAACTCTTTCAAGGCCGCCGACGATAAGGCGCTTGAGGTAGAGCTCCAGCGAGATCCTGAGCTTTACGTCCTCGTCGAGGGCGTTGTAGTGGGTCTCGAAGGGTCTTGCGGCGGCGCCTCCGGCGTTGCTGACGAGCATCGGGGTCTCGACCTCCATAAAGCCTCTGCCGTCAAGGAAGCGCCTGATAGCGGAGATTATCTTCGAGCGCTTGATGAAGGTGTCCTTGACCTCGGGGTTGCAGATAAGGTCGGTGTAGCGCTGGCGGTATCTGGTGTCCTGATCCTTGAGGCCGTGCCACTTTTCGGGCAGCGGCAGCAGGGACTTGGTAAGCATCACGATCATTGTGCAGTGTACAGAGATCTCGCCTGTTCTTGTCCTGAACAGGTAGCCCTCGAGCCCCATGATGTCGCCGATGTCCCATTTCTTGAAATCGGTGAACTCGTCCTTGCCGACGTCGTTCATCCTGACATAGACCTGTATCCTGTCGCTCTTGTCGCGGACATCGGCAAAGCTTGCCTTGCCCATGATCCTCTTGCTCATCAGCCTGCCGGCGATGCGGACGGTGAGCCTGTTCTCTTCGAGCAGGGAAGCGAGCTTTTCCTCGTCCTCTCCTGCCTCTGCTTTGAGGCGGGCTTCAAGCTCCTCGAAGCTCTTTTTTGCGTCGGCGGCATGGGTGGCGCCGTCAAACTTTGTGATAACAAAGGGGTCGTTCCCGGCGGCACGCATCTCCTCAAGCTTGTTTATCCTGATCTGTCTGTACTCGTTGACTTCCTCGGCGGTAAGCTCCTCGGCTTCCTGCACGTTCAGATTTTCTTCGCTCATATTCTTCATCCTTTTTTTCTAATATCAGAATACAGGATATCACGCAGTAGCAGTGGTGATATCCTGTTTTGTGATCCTTTGTTCAGGTTTTGCCTTTTCTTTTACTTGCTGATCTCCAGCACCTCAAATTTGATGGAGCCGTCGGGCACCTCGACCTCAAAGAGCTCGCCGACCTTCTTGCCGAGCGCTGCCTTGCCGATAGGCGACTCGTCCGAGATCTTCATATTGTCGGGGTCGCTCTCGGTAGAGCCGACGATCTGCATTGACTCGATCTCGTCGGTATCAAGGTCGCGCAGCTTGATGATAGAGCCGATGCCTATCTCGTCAACAGAGATGTCGTCGTCCTCGACGACGATAGCTGTGGCGATGATCTGCTCCATCTCGGCGATCTGGGCTTCAAGTATGCCCTGTTCGTTCTTTGCCTCGTCGTACTCGGCGTTTTCGGAAAGGTCGCCGTAGGAGCGGGCGACTTTAAGGTTCTCTGCGACCTCGCCGCGCCTTACGGTCTTGAGGTAGTTCAGCTGCTCCTGAAGTCTTTGAAATCCTGCTTTGGAAATGGTGTTTGCCATAATATGATCCTCCGTTCGTTATGCTTTGCAAAGCCAGCGGCTCTGCGCTTGCTCTCAAAATAATATTATACCTTAAAACGCCGCATTTGTCAAGTGTCCTAAGCGCGGTCCTAAGCGCGGACGGCGCGACGCCCTCGACCGGAACATCGCGGTAGTCTTTCACTTTGTTTGGCTCGGGGCTGACAATGGGTGGGATCTGTGCATGGGGACGGCGGTCCTAAGCGCGGACGGCGCGACGCCCTCGCCCGGAACATAGCGGTCGTCTTTCACTTTGCTTGGCTCGGGGCTGACACTGGGTGGGATCCGTGCAGGCGAAAGCGCGACGCCCTCGCCCGTTACATAGCGGTCGTCTTTCACTTTGCTTGGCTCTGGGCTGACATTGGGTGGGATTTGTACAGGCGAAAGCGCGGCGTCCTCGCCCGGAACGGGGTGGTAGTCTTTCACTGTTCCCGACTCAGCACCAACGTAACAAAAAGGCACTTCCGCCGCGATACAGCAGAAGTGCCGAAAATATTCTACAGTGTTTCCCTGCCTCAGAACTGTGCGGAATAGTTGGGAGCTTCCTTGGTGATGTAGATGTCGTGAGGGTGGCTCTCCTTCAGGCCTGCGCCTGTAATGCGGACGAACTTTGCCTTCTCGCCAAGCTCCGCGATCGTGTGGCAGCCGCAGTAGCCCATGCCTGCGCGGATGCCGCCCACCAGCTGGAACACGGTATCGGAAACGGGGCCCTTGAAGGCAACGCGGCCTTCTACGCCCTCGGGAACGAGCTTCTTGGAGTTGGTCTGGAAATATCTGTCCTTGGAGCCCTTTGCCATAGCGGCCATAGAGCCCATACCGCGGTATACCTTGAACTGTCTGCCCTG
>CAMNBY010000053.1 GCA_946533615.1 uncultured Clostridia bacterium | reverse complement strand
GTCTTTCTTCCCGTCATCGTGTGCCTCCTTTATTTCCGGTTGGGGAATGACTCCCGTGGTTTCGCTGTTATGATTATACCATATTTCCGACCGAACGTCAATCAAAAGCAGCGAGAACGGCGCAGTTTATCCAAGAGGTGATAATTATGAGTGATAAGCTTTTTGCTCCCGCAGATCCGCAGGCGCAGCCCTGCGTTAAGAACGTAATGAAGTATCTGTCCGATATTTCGTACACAAAAGTCCTGACAGGACAGCACACACAGACCATGGCACAGGAGGAGCTTGCGTGCATAAGGAAGGCGACGGGCAAGGAGCCCGCGCTGCTTGGTTTTGAGCTGCTTTCGTATTCGCCGAACATCAATTACCTCGACACGGACGAGGAGTGCATGACCGAGGTGCAGGACAATTACGGCACGCTTAAACGCGCCTGGGAATGGGCCGAGTGCAAGGGGCTGCTGACCTTTACCTGGCACTGGTTCTCGCCGCTGGGCGGAAGGTCAAAGGCCTTCTTCACCCGCAACACCGACTTCGATGCCTCGCAGGCAGTTGTTGACGGCACGCCCGAAAACAAGGCGCTGCTCTCGGATATGGACTATATGGCAGGGCTGCTGCGGCCCTTCCGCGACAGGGGAGTGCCGATACTCTGGAGACCCTTCCACGAGGGCGAGGGCAGCTGGTTCTGGTGGGGAGCCAAGGGCGCCGAGACGCTCAAAAAGCTGTGGCGGCTGATGTTCGAGCGGTTCACCCGCGTTCACGGCCTTAATAACCTGATCTGGGTCTGGAATTCTCCCGCCCCCGAGACTTACCCCGGGGACGACGTCGTGGACATTATCTCGCGGGATATGTACCCTGAGGCTCACTCGCATACTTCCTGCAAGGAAATGTATGACGCCCTCTGCAAGATAACCTCCGCCCCGAAGATCGTGCTTATCGGCGAGACAGGCACCGTTCCCGACGTTGATGCCATCGTCCGCGAGGGTGTCGGCTGGGTCAGCTACATGAGCTGGTCGAAGGAATACAGCCTCACCGAAAGCTTCACCACGTTTGAATACCTGAAAAAGGTATATGACAGCCCCTGCTCGGTGACAAAGGACGAACTCCCCGAGCTTTACTGACAAACGCATAACAAACAGAAAAGGCAGCATCAGAGCGATGCTGCCTTGATTTTATTCTGTTTGCCGTCTTCTTCGGTGCTTGCGATAAAGGATCGCTCCTATCGCCTCAGCGGGTATGAAGATCAGCACCACAGCCTTTCCGACCGTGGAGATGATGCCTGTCATCACCGTTCCGTTGCGCCTGTTTGTGACAAGCAGCTGTGCGTCATCGGTGAACTCAAAGGTGATCTTGCTGTCCTCCGGCGCTTCGTCGTCGTTCAGCTTGAAGGTCGAGGTGTAGTCCTCGGTCGTGTAGGTCGTGGACAGCGAGAGCCTGAAGCGGAACAGTGTTTCGTCGTCAAGGATCTCGTTGTCTTCGTCGTCATAGATGCGCTTGGTGAATTCAAGCGTTCTGATAACGTCCGAATTTACGTTGTTGCCGAAGGAGATGATCGGCAGGTCCTTTACCTGTGTCGAGCCAGAAGAAACGTTCATCAGGCCAGCGATCTCGTAAACGGGGTCGTTCGGGTCGGTGGAGTAGTTGCGCTTATCTCGGCGCCGAAGTAATAGTCTATCTTTGGAATGCCGTTATTGTCTGTTGTGTTTCCGGCAAGATACAGCTTTTCAAATTTTCTCGGGTCGTCATCGTTTACGTCGGCAAAATCGGTCAGGCTGATCCAGGCAGTGCCGCTTATTTCCGACGAAAGAGCAAAATGTCCGCCGTTTTCTCCGTCGGGTGTGAATGTGATGAGCTTTGCGCCGCTGGAGAGCATGATCTGTCCTTTTGCATTCGAGGTCACAGAGAAGTTCGTGGCTTTTGCGGCCGAATCGACCGTTACGAGCTCGTCACCGTTTATCGCCAGATATTTTGTGCCGCCTGCGGTCTCCGCGGAGATCGTATAGACATTTTTTTCAACGTTATGGAAGATCCACCTTGAGATATCGCTATCCTTGTCAACAAAGAACGCCTCGGCGCTGTTCCCCGAATGTCGGGAAAAGACCTCAACGAGCGTGTGGACTTCATCGCATAGCCGTAGGTGCCGTCTGCGTATTTCATCAGGCCGTAGGTCTTGCCGTCAAGGCCGCAGGCATCGACGGTGTAAACATCTGCGTTATCTTTTATAAACTTTTCAATGCTTTCGCCGTCCATGTCAAAGACGGCCTTCTCGCAGCTGCTGCCTTCATTGCGGCAAAGACCCGAAGCTTCAGCACGCGCTCGGCGTTCCTGCCGATCATCAGCGTGCCTGTGCAGTGGCTCTCAAGAAAGCTCTCGCTCAGATAATCGTCCAGCGAGCCGAACATTTTGCCGTAGTCCATGTGGTGCCCGTAGATCAGCTTGAAGATGTCGGAGAAGTCAGGGCTGCACCTGCTGTCAAGAAAGATGCTCCCCGAGACCGAGTAGTCTCCGAATGGATCAGTGTTCAGAAAGCGGGTGTTGTCCCGTCCCTGCATGACAGGGTAGTCGATGTTAGTGCCGTCGATCGTCAGCCGGCCGACCATCTCGTCCGTGATCGGCGAGTCCTCGGCGGCGGTCGGGTCGTCGGGGACGGGCAAAGCGCAAAAACAGCCGCCCTTTGCGATCCTGCAAAAGGCGGCATCCGGTGGTACACCGTGTGTACCCGGAGCTGGCAGCCGGACTCGAACCGGGTGCTAACGCGCACGGCGTAATGCCGCCGAAACGCTGCTTCGCGTGGGAGGAAAGATAGTTAGTCGGCGGGGCCTGTTCTTGTATTGTCTCAGAATTGAAAAGCCTAATATAAAGTAATATCACGCCGTCACACAAAAAGAGCCGCCCTCTGCATTCCTGCAAAAGGCGGCTTCGGAGGTACACTGTGTGTACCTGGAGCTGGTAGCCGGACTCGAACCGGCGACCTGCGCATTACGAATGCGCTGCTCTACCAACTGAGCCATACCAGCGTATATTAAACTATAATTTGTAAGACTCTGCGTGGACCCGGCCGCCGACGTCACTTTAACAACACCCCGCGACCTGCGCATTACGAATGTGCGCCGTCAGTTTATGACGGCCTCTGCACAACTGAGCCATACCGGCATTTCGTGTTTTCAAATATCAATATAAACATATTATCATGCACATATACTATAATAGTATATGTGCCCTATTAATAATAGTATATCACGCCTTGGATCACAGCGCGGTACTTATTTATTATAATCTAATCACAGCCTTTTGTCAATATCTTTTTCCAATAAAATAATAATTTTTTGTCTAAAGCGGTTGAAATTTTGAAAAGAGTGTGCTATAATATTATGGAAACTTATTACGGAAGGACAGGTAGGTCGATATTATGAGTCAGACTAAACAGAAATCATCGGCAGCTAAGGGCGTTGCGGTATTCTTTATCGTCTTTATTATTCTTGAGCTCCTTGTTATCGTCGGAGTCTCGATGGTCTTTAAGAACGAGAACGTTACCCCGAGCCTTGCAGGCTACAGTATGTATATCATGAAGGACACCTCTATGGGCGACGCAGTGCCGAAGGACGCGCTGGTCATCGCTGCTGACGGTGCTCCCAGCCGCGACGGGATCAAGAAAGCAGTTATCGCCGAGGACGTTCCCGGCATCGGAACTTCGGTGTTCTGGCTGGCGGACGTTTCCACGGGAGCGGATATAAATACCGTTCAGTATACCGTCTTCAGGGACAAGGAGCCCGAGAAGGTTTATAATGTCAAGAACGACCAGATCGTGGGTACAGCCTCGAGCTATTACCTCACGGCAGGTAAGGTCATCAAGTTTATCACCTCCGAGTTCGGCAGGATCGCCTGCATCGCAGTTCCGCTCTTCCTGTTCGTGCTGCTCGAGCTGATAATCATGCTCTTCAGCCGCTCGAGATATGACGACGACGAGGACTATGACGACGATGATGAGGACGAGGACGACGAGGAGGAAGAAGAGCCCGTGAAGCTCGACGATTTCCTCTTTGGCGGCGAGAACGATAAGGAGAAGCTGGGCGAGCAGGCTCGCGCTGGCG
>CAMNBY010000052.1 GCA_946533615.1 uncultured Clostridia bacterium | reverse complement strand
AAGCCGTAATAGCCGATAAGCGTCAGAAAGCCCTCGGCTCTGTCCTGATAGCCGGTGAAGGAATAGAGGGTCTCCTCGGCCGCCAGCGAGGACACAAGGCTCATGACGGTAACACCGCCCAGCAAGAGCAGCGCCTTGTTATCCGCGAGCTTATACTGGTTTTTCATCTTGCCGATTATGAAAATGCACAGGCCGATGAGGCCGATGCCGAACATGGCTACCGAGCCCCAGTAGATGACCTTCTCGCTGACATAGTGTTTAAGCGTTGTCTCTACGCCTGCGACCTGCTCCTCGTAATCGAGCACGTTCTTTGTCAGGTAGTAGGGTATCGCCACGGCCTCGATAAGCAGCATGGCGATGATGCAGTAGACAGCGCAGAGCTTTTTGGTGCCTGCGTCCGTCAGGTTCATGATAAAGTCGGACTTATCGGAGGTACCGAAGAGGTGCTTCCTTTGTGTTTTTCTATCCGCCATAATATTTCTCCTTACAGATCTTGCCTGTTCGGGCAGCTGCCGGACAAGCAGAAAAAAGCGGAGCGCTGAAATCAACGCTCCGCTGAACTGATCGTTACATTGATCACTTTGCGTATTCGACTACCCTGCTCTCGCGGATCAGGTTGACCTTGATCTGACCGGGATAGTCCATTTCATCTTCAATTCTCTTTGCGATCTCTCTTGCAACAAGAGTCATCTTCTCGTCGTTTATCTTCTCGGGCTGGATCATTATCCTGACCTCGCGGCCTGCCTGGATAGCGAACGATTTTTCAACTCCGTCATAAGAGGTGCATATTTCCTCAAGCTTCTGCAAACGCTTGATGTAGTTCTCGTAGTTCTCGCTTCTTGCTCCGGGTCTTGCGGCAGAGATAGCGTCGGCTGCCTGTACAAGAGCCGCAACGACTGTTCTTGTCTCGACGTCGCCGTGGTGAGCCTCGATAGCGTGCAGCACCTCGGCGTTCTCCTTGTACTTCTTACATACATCGACACCGATCTGAACGTGCGAGCCCTCGATCTCGTAGCTGAGCGCCTTGCCTATATCGTGCAGCAGACCTGCTCTTCTTGCAAGGGCTGCGTCAACGCCAAGCTCGGAAGCCATCATGCCTGCAAGGTGAGCGACCTCGATCGAATGGTCAAGAACGTTCTGGCGGTAGCTTGTTCTGTAATGCAGTCTGCCCAGCAGCTTTACAAGCTCGTGGTTCAGCCCGTGAACATTACATTCAAGAACAGCTCTCTGACCCTCCTGCTTGATCTTGTACTCGACCTCGGCTCTTGCCTTATCGACCATTTCCTCGATCCTTGTCGGGTGGATACGACCGTCCTGGATAAGCTTTTCAAGGGCGATGCGGGCGATCTCTCTTCTCACCTGGTCGAAGCAGGAGAGGGTGATAGCCTCGGGCGTATCGTCGATGATAAGGTCAACGCCTGTAAGGGTCTCGATAGTGCGGATATTACGTCCCTCACGGCCGATTATCCGTCCCTTCATGTCGTCGTTAGGCAGCGGCACGACAGAAACGGCGGTCTCGGAGACCTGATCCGCAGCACATCTTGCGATAGCGAGAGAGATATACTGTCTTGCTTTAGCCTCGCACTCGTCCTTGATCTGCGCCTCATAGGCGTTGATCTTGACGGCCTTCTCGTGAACGAGCTCGCCCTCGAGGTTCGAGAGCAGATACTCCTTAGCCTGTTCCTTGGTGAACTCGGAGATCTTTTCAAGCATATCCAGCTGAGAGTTCTTTATCCTCTCTGCCTCTGCCACCTTTTCGTCGGCGGACTTGAGCTTTGCCTGGAGAGCCTCCTCCTTCTTTTCAAGGTTGTCCAGCTTCTTGTCGATGGTCTCTTCCTTCTGGTTGATCCTGCGCTCCTGTCTTGAGACTTCGATGCGTCTGTCCTTGAGTTCCTTTTCCGTTTCCTGGCGGGACTTATGGATCTCGTCCTTCGCCTCAACGAGGGCTTCCTTCTTCAAGGTCTCTGCATTCTTTTTTGCGTCCTCAATTATGCGCTCGGCTTCCTTTTCTGCGGAGCCAATGGCGGCCTCGGCAGTTCTCTGCCTGTCGGTCTGGCCCTTCTTGTAGAAAATGAAACCTGCCGCAACAGCACCAACGACAAGAGTTGCTACAGCGATGGCTATAGCGATTCCTATACTTATCATGTATAGTTTCCTCCTTCTCGTTTGTCTGTCGGTACAGCGTTACGCTGCGCCGGCATATTATAAAATTGTAAAGATACAGTTAGCAAAAATAATTCTATAAACAAGGCACCTTCGGCGCTGCCGAATTTTACAAGTCCAAAAAATGACCCTGCTGTGCCAATATAAAAACATTAATGCATAATATTATTGTATAACAAATCAGCACAAATGTCAAGCAAAATTTTGTATATTTTATAAAAAAGTGAAATTTATTATTTTTTGTCTTATGTCACACGGGCAGGACTTCGCGGCGCTTGACAATTCCCTGCCGCGGTGGTAAACTGTTATTAACTATTAACAGAATTTTTGGAGGTAAGCATGAGAAAGGCTTTGGGCATCATCTGCTATGTGATCTCGCTGGCGGCCGAGGGCGGCGCGGGCTATCTTACATACATTACATACAAGCAGCGCATATCCTACGAATACGGGATGATGAGCTTTATTCCCGTGTTTATCGTATCCTACTGGTTCGGGACGTTTTTCTCACAGCTGCTCTCCCCCAAGAGCGGCGGTCTGCTGATTAACAGCAAGGTCTACAAAACAATGAACTGGGTGCAGACAATCGGCGCCGCCTCCCTCATCGCCTTCTGGGCCTACATGATCTACTCCCGCTCCCTATATCTCCAATTCTGAGGCTCCGGCCTCTTTTTTTGTGCCTTCAAAAACCGCAGGCGCTTATTCAAGGGCTGCGAACAGGGCTGTGTGTGGGGCGACGGTGCAGCGACCTTCACGAAGGGTCGGGGCGTCGACGGAACAGTATAGCACAGCCGTGCAGCGCTCGTCAGCAGGAGTCTCATATTCTTTATCCGTGGGGTTGATGACGACAAGTATCCTCTCGCCCTCAAGGCTGCGAATGTAAGCGAGCGGCTCGCCCTTCCTGCCGTCGCAGATGAACTCGATGTCCCCGAGGCTCTGCAAAGCCCTGTGCGCCTGCCTTACCGCGATCAGGCGCCTCACCTCGCTGCGCAGCGAGGCCTCGTCGCGCATCTGCGCTTCGACTGTGGGTCTGTCGGGGTCGGGGTCGATGGGGATATAGAGCTTCCCGGCAGGCGCCGTCGAAAAGCCTGCATTCGGGCTCGAGTCCCACTGC
>CAMNBY010000051.1 GCA_946533615.1 uncultured Clostridia bacterium | reverse complement strand
GAGCAGGCAAGCTGCCCACCGCCTCCGCAGTGGTCGGCGATATAATCGACTGCCTCAAGCACCCCGGAAGAGTCATCATGCTCAACTGGGACGACTGCACCGACACCGACTACGTCGTTCCCTACAAGTCGGTTGAGACCTCGATGTATGTACGCATCAAGGCCGAGAACGCCGACGAGCTCAAGAGCAGCGTTTCGGGCCTCTTCGGTCAGGCGATCTTCATCGAGCGCAGCAGCCGCCCCGACAGCGAGCTGGCCTTCATAACCTCTCCGATGGTCGAGAGCGAGCTTGACGAGAAGCTTGCTGCCCTCTCCGGAAAGGCAGAGATTGCAAGCAAGATCAGGCTCCTGTAAATCTAATAGTACATAAAGGGTATGTTTTCCACGAAGGAGCGGTCGCATACCCTTTTTTGTTATTGCTTACGGCGCCGTCAGCGCAGAGGGTAAAGATTAACAAATGATGAATAAAATCAGTTTATGCTGCACTGAATAAATTGTTCGTAAATAGTTGTTGAAATAGACATTAAAAAGTAGTACCATAAAAACTATACTTTTATAAATATATGCTCATTTAAGGGAATTTGAGAGTCGGCACAAGCCGCTCTTCCGCTCACACAAATACCTCTAAAAAGGAGGAAGACAAATGGATATAATCGCCGAGATACTTGACGCCGACAGGCTTGCCGAGGAGGCACTCGTCAAGGCCGAGCAGGACAAGGCCGAAATGCTCAAAAAGGCCGAGGAGACCTGCCGCCTGAGCGACGAGCAGGCAAGACAGCAGCTCCTTGACTACCGAAAGGAAAGAGAAGCCGCCCTCGACGCCGAGACCGAAAAGCGCCTTAAAGAAATAGACGAAAACACCGAGCAGGAAAAGAAGGCTCTCGACGCCGCCTTTGAAAAAGCCCACAAGTCGTGGGAGGACGAGATCTTTTCAAGACTCACCGCACTGCCGTAAGGAGATGATCTTTTGCTCGAAGGCTATTCGACCAACGCAACGGTCGCCAAGATAAGAGCTGTCTACGGCTCGATGCTGACCATGGACGACCTGAGAGAGCTTGTCGCGAAAAGAAGCGTCTCCGAGGTATGTGATGCCCTGAAGCGAAGCCCGAGATTTTCCGAGGCGCTGCGGGACATCGACCCCAACACTATCCACCGCGGACACCTCGAGAACATTCTCCACAAGTTCTCGTTTGACAGCTATGTCAGGTTCTGCGGCTTCCAGAAGCTGGACGGCGACCCCTTCTTTTCGTTCTACATCAAGAGCATCGAGTGCCAGCAGATGATAAACTTAGTCAACGCCATCAGCAACGGCCTCAGCCGCGATTTTGTCGAGGCGCTGCCCGGCTATCTGCTCGAGCACTCGAAGCTCAGGCTCTTGCAGCTTGCCAAGTGCGAGGGCTTTGACCAGCTTGTCCCGAAGCTAAAGGGCACGCCATATTACAAGCCCCTGCTCGGAACAGCCCGCACCGAGGACGGCCGCCCCGACTTCACCGATGCCGAGATACGCATAAGGACAGCCTACTACAGCGGCCTTATGCAGAGCGTTAAGAGCTCGTCTTTCTCACGGAGCGAAAAGGAAGAACTCGAGGCGCTCATCAAGGCCGACGTCGATATGATAAACATTATCAATTCGCTGCGGCTGAAGACCTATTTCGGCTACAACGCCGACGACATAAAGCTCTTTATGCTGCCCTTTACGGGAACGGGAAAAAGAGTGATGCAGGACATCTATTCCAGCGACACTCCCGAACAGATGCTTGCAAAAATAGAACATACCAAATATGGCAGAGCCATAGATGAAGGCCGCGATGCCCATGACATCGAGCGCAGCCTTCAGCAAAACAGACTGAGACAGATGAAGCATACCATCGCAGGGTCAAACTCTGCGGCTGTCGTGATGTACGCCTTCATGTACATCTGTGACAACGAGATCCGCAACCTTGTGCGCATCATCGAGGGCGTAAGATATGACGTCGAGCCCGCGCTGATCTTCAAGCTGCTCGTGGTCTGAGAAGGGAGCAGGAAATGGCTATAGAAAAAATGGAGCTTGTCTCCATCAGAGCAAAGACAGAGCTGCTTGATACCGTGCTTGAAAAATGCTGCGAGAGCGGCTGCTTTCAGCTCGAGTCCGCTGTCACGGGCCCGACAGGCTCGGGCGAGAGAGCGCTGCAGCTGATGAACGACAAGAATCCCTATGACACGCCCGCCAAGGGCCTTGCCTCACTTGCAACAGAGCTCGGGATAGAGCTCAGGGAAACGGATTACACAAAATGCGGCCTCGAGACCGCCCAGGACTTCACCGTCTTCTGCAACGGCATCGAGCGCTCGCTCGCAGAGGCGTCGAAGCGCAGACAGCAGGCTCTTGCCGCGATCTCGGACAGACGCGGTGCCGTGATACAGATCAAGCACCTGACAGGCCTCAACGAGGACTTCGGAAGGATATTCAGCTGCAAGCATGTCCACGTCAAGGTCGGCAAGCTGCCGATCGAGAACCGCGAAAAGCTCGAGTATTACGACGAGAACTTCTTCTTCGTCCCCTTCGAGCACGACAGAAGCTTCTGGTGGGGAATGTATTTCTGCCCGCAGGAGAGCAAGGGGATAGT
>CAMNBY010000050.1 GCA_946533615.1 uncultured Clostridia bacterium | reverse complement strand
CTCCTTGATGGAGACGTCCTCGTCGGGGGTGATGTCAAGGGAGCTGATCTCGTTTATGATATCTCTGAGCATATCGGAGCGGAAAGCCTTCTGCTCGTTACGCGCTTTCAGGGCGCTGATGTCCTTGGCGATGTGCTGCAGCTCGCGGAACGACTCGTGGTAGTCCTCGATGAGCGGCGCCGAATCGGCGTAGCTGTCAAGTATCTCGATGTGGCGTTCGGGGGCCATGAGTATCTGGTTATCGTGCTGGCCGTGGATATTAACGAGCATATTGCCAAGCTCGCGAAGGACGGAGATGCTCACGCTGCGGTAGTTCACCTTTGCGGAGCTGCCGCCGTCAGAGCGTATCTCGCGAGAGAGAAAGAGCTCGTTGTCCTCGCTGTCAAGTCCAAGCTCCGACAGCTTGTCCTTAACGTCCTGTGGGAGATCGACGAAGAGCGCCGACACAACGGCCTTATCGGTGCCTGTGCGGACGATGTCCTTGGTGACGCGCATACCGAGTATGGCGTTGATGCCGTTTATCAGGATAGATTTTCCTGCACCCGTTTCGCCCGTAAAAATATTCAGAGAATCATTGAATTCGATAGTCGCCTTTTCGATGACGGCAAAATTCTGAATGTAGAGTTCCTTTAACATATAACAGCCTCTGTCAGTTATTTATCACTAATTCAAGCTCCTTGACGAGCCTTGCGGCGTCACGCTCGGTACGCATAAGGATAAAGATCGTATCATCGCCTGCGATAGTGCCGACAACATTCTCGATGCCGGCGGAATCGAGCTTGGCGCAGACAGCCTGAGCCATACCCGTGAGGCACTTGACCGCCACGGTATTCAGCGCATAGTCAACGCCGACGACGCCGTCGGAGATCATTGCCATAAAGCTTTTGTCCGCCGGGCTGCCCTTGCGGCGGCTGAGGTTAGGCACCGAGTACCTGTAGACGCCTGCTGCGGTGCTGGTCTTTATTAGCGCCAGCTCGTTGATGTCGCGTGAGACGGTGGCCTGCGTGACCTTGCAGCCCTGTTCCGTCAGAAGGCTCTGGAGCTGCTCCTGAGTGGAGACCACATTATCTGTAATGAGCCGGATTATAAGCTCGTGTCGCTGTTTTTTCATATTATCTCTTCCCCTGAAAAGCCTTTGAGCGGCTGCATCAGCTTGTCGTTTACGGAGTTGAAGAAGCTGCTGCCGCAAAGGTCGATTATCTCGACTCTGAGGGTCGATCTTGTTATCTTCATGGTCGTGTTGCTTTCGATCTTTCTGATGATATTCCCGTCCACGCTGACAATGGCGTGGGTGTTGTCGCGGCAATGGAAGGCCGCATAGAGCTCGCTTTCGGCAGAGAATATCATCGTCCGCGCAAAGAGCGAATGTGCGCAGATCTGGGTATATTCGATGCAGTCCATACCGGGGTCGATGATAGGGCCGCCTGCCGACATCGAGTAGGCGGTGGAGCCTGTCGGAGTTGAAAAGATAACGCCGTCGGCGCGGAGGAAGGAAACGGGCGCCTTGTCCTTGATGAGCTTGAAATCGGCGATCTTGCAGTCCTCGGACTTTGAGAGGACGATGTCGTTGAGGGCGGTAAAATGCTCCTCGGGCTTATCGGTAAAGCACACGTCCAGCATCATGCGCGACATCACGCTGAAATTACGGGAGGAGAGGTTCCTTAACAGCTCAAGCTGCTCGTACTCAAGAGACGCCATAAAGCCGAGCCTGCCGCAGTTTATGCCGAGGATCTGCTTTTTGTTGACGGCGGCCTCCTCGGCGACTCTGAGGATCGTGCCGTCGCCGCCGATAACGATTATGATGTCGCAGAGGCTTATGCACTCGGAGCGCTCTCTGAAGGTTATGTCACGAACGTCGGCGAAGGTCGAGGAATACTTTTTCTGCATCACTACCTCGCAGCCCGAGTCGGCAAGTATAGCGCAGGCCTCTTCCGTATAGCGCTTGCAGTTCTTTTTGCTGAGATTTGGAAAAACATATACTATCATAACAACACCATATCCGTGGTCAGAGGCTGTCGAAGGCCTCGTTAACAATTCTTTTTATATCTAAGTCCGCCAATGGGGCGGAGGCTTTTATAAGGTGGGCGAGATATTCGACGTTGCCGCTGCCGCCCCTGACAGGCGAGAACGTGAGGCCGCGCACGGAGAAGCCGTACTGCTCAAAAACACCGACCAGCCTGCGAAGGACGGTGATATGCGTCTTGCGGTCGGTGACGACGCCCTGCTTGTTCAGGGCTGCCCTTCCCGCCTCGAACTGAGGCTTGATGAGCACCGCCGCATTTGCCTGATCGGCGGCGAAGTCAGAGACAGCCGGCATTACCTTTTCAAGCGAGATGAAAGACAGGTCTATGCTGATAAAGGAGACAGGCTCGGGAAAGCTTGTGCGGCCAAGCTCGCGGGCGTTGCAGCCCTCCATATTCACGACACGGGGGTCGGCTTTCAGCTTTTCGGAGAGCTGACCGTGGCCGACATCTACTGCGTAGACCTTTGCGGCTCCCCTGTTGAGCAGGACCTCTGTAAAGCCGCCTGTCGAGGCGCCGATGTCTGCGCAGATGCTGCCCTTCGGGTCAAGCGAGAAGGCTTCGATGGCCTTTTCAAGCTTGAGGGCTCCCCTACCGACATAAGCGAGGTCACTTTCGGCTTCTATCTTATCATCGTCGCTGACGGTGAACGCGGGCTTGGTGACGGGTCGGCCGTTGACGAGGACTTTGCC
>CAMNBY010000049.1 GCA_946533615.1 uncultured Clostridia bacterium | reverse complement strand
TCGCGTATCAGAACGAACACCTCCGCGAGCAGGTGAAGAAGGACACACTGATGTTCCCCGAGATCGTGGGCATCACTGCCCTCGGGCTGGCGCTGGTCATCATCAGCATCGTCAGGGCCTGCCTTGATATGTCCTCCACCAATGCGGGCTTTTTCAGCACTCTCAAGGACAAGCACCCCATCTGCTTAGGCTTCGGCATCACGTTTCTTATTATGGGCGGGATAATCATATACCTGAACAGGAGCTTTAACGTTCCAAAGCACTACCGCCCCGCCTGCGGCAGCGTGAGGTACACCCCCGAGGTGCTCGACCGCGAGGCGAGCCTCCCCGAGTCGGTGTGGTATCACGGCTACGATATCTGTGTTACCCCGAGGCTAATCATCGGCACCAACCGAGGCATGACGGCGGTGGAATACGGCGACATCGAAAGGGTCAGGCTAAAGAAGAAGCTCCGCAGAGAATCAGACCGCACCCAAAGCCGCGTCAGCCTTTTCACGGGAAGAAAGATCTACAAGCAGAAGGAGCACACCTACTGCATCATCACCGTCAGGACAAGGAACGGCAGGCGCCTCACGCTCTGTGACAGCCGCGACCTGTCGGGAGAGGTGATCATCAATATCCTTAAAGAGCGCTGCGGCAGCGAGATCATCATCGAAAAGATATGAGCCTCAAACCGCGCAGCTGCGTTATGTTACGCAGAGTAACAGCCTTGTTCCCGCTGCTCCCTTGATTGTCACAGGCACCCTGTGTTACACTGGAGTCACAGCAAGGGAGACCTGCTGAATAACCTATAGGAGGCTGCAATTATGACATTCGGTGAAAAGTTAAAGGAAGCAAGACAGAAGGCAGGGCTGTCACAGGAACAGCTCTCGGAGAAGCTGCACGTTTCAAGGAGCGCCGTCGCAAAGTGGGAGACAGGCAAGGGAATGCCCGACATCGAGAACCTTAAAGCCGCGTCAGCGCTGCTTGGCGTGTCGATCGACTACCTTCTTGATGACGGCGAGGCGCTTTCCCTGAACACCATCAGAGAGCGCATCGACCTGAACGAATATGAAAAGAGCGGGAAATGCCGCTCTAAGCAGGACGCCGCCGTCCTTGCAAAGTTCCCGCAGGCGGTGCAGATCTATCCCCTGTTCAGAAAGAAGAAGCTCTCGGGCATTGAAAAGGTGCTGGAGTGGACGGTCATGCCGTTCTTCGGCGCGTTCGAGCTGGCGGAGCAGGTCAATGACCTCAAAACCGCGTTTTATCTGGCCGAGACCGAGGCGGAGCAGTATTTCGTGACCGTGACCGAGGAGTTCATGGAGTACAGCAAGCTGACTGCAAGGAATGACGCAAAGAAGCTCGAGATCGGCGACCACGTCTATTACAAGGCGGCTTACACACTTAAATAATCGTAATGCGGAGGTGCGATATGGAGTTTTTCAAGGCCGATACGGGCGACATAAACGACCTCACACGGCTGAGGCTCGAATATCTTTTGGACGACTACGGCGAGATACCGCAGGACAGGCTCGACCTGATAGCCGGGAGCCTGCCCGGGTATTTCCGCAAACATCTGAACGCTGACCTCTTTGCGTTCCTGTGCCGGGAGGGCGGTCAGGCGGCAGGCTGCTGCCTGCTTTACGTTTCGGAAAAGCCCGCCAACCCGAGCTTCATAAACGGCAGGACGGGCTCGGTGCTTAACGTCTACACAAGGCCGCAGTTCCGCCGACGCGGAATCGCAAGGGAGCTTATGAAAATGCTGCTCTCGGAGGCCGTGAGGCTGGGGCTCGACTTTGTTGAGCTCAAGTCCACCGACGAGGGCTATGAGCTTTACAGGTCTGTGGGCTTCGAGGACAGCGTGTCAAAATATCACAATATGAAATTCGTTATCGACAAGAGAAATATGTGAAGAACAAAGTCGATAGAATAATACAACTAAAGGAGAGATCGGTATGATAAGAAAAGCAGCGGCGGCGCTCTTGGCGCTCAGCCTTTGCCTGAGCCTTGCGGCCTGCGGGAGCGACAGCAGCTCCTCGGACGGAGCAACCGCTTCTTCGGCGGTGCAGGAAACCTCCGACCCCACATTCGTCCAGAAGACCGTGGAGGAAATGGCGATAGACTACGGCACCTACGGCAGCGAGGCAAAGGAGCGCATAGACACCCTGCTCTCGCAGCTCTCGGAGGCTGATAAAAGCAGCGGAGAGCGCTGGAAAACCATCATGGATCTGTGGACGTCCGACAAGCTCGGGACGCCCATAAATTACGACGTCCTCCCCGACGGCCTGCCCGACACTGACGAGCTCTGCATCGTGGTGCTTGGCTTCCAGCTCGAGCCCGACGGCTCGATGAAGGACGAGCTTATACAGCGCCTGACGGTGGCTCTCAACAGCGCAAAGAAATACCCGAAGGCCTATATCGTCTGCACGGGCGGCGGCACTGCCTCCGAGAACCCCTCTGCCTCCGAAGCGGGAGAAATGGCGAAGTGGCTCGAGGCTCAGGGCGTTGACAAAAGCCGCTTGATCGTCGAGGACAACTCTATAACCACCGCCCAGAACGCGATCTTCACCTATGATATTCTCACCTCGCTTTACCCGAGCGTGAAGAAGCTCGCCATCGTTTCGAGCGACTATCACATCGCCACGGGCGAGCTGCTTTTCAGGGCCGAGCCCATTCTCAGAGCCAACGCCGTCGGCAACGAGAAGCTCGAGGTGATCTCGAACGCCGCGTGGAAGGCCCCCTCGGGTACGCTCTCGCCGATGTTCCAGGCTGGAACGCTGATCGAGCTCTGCGGCGACGTTGAAACGGCCTTCGAGGTCTACTACGACAACTACGATATACACAGCCTGCCGCCGCTGAAATAGGAGGAAAGCTATGACACACACGGAAAAAGCGCTGAGCCTTTTCAAGAATAGATTCCACTGCTCGCAGTCGGTGCTGGCGGCCTTCGCCGGGGAGCTCGGGCTTTCCGAGGAGCAGGCTCTGAAGATAGCCTACTGCTTCAACGCGGGAATGCGCTTGCGGTCAGGGTGCTGGAGGAGATCATTGAATGAGCGGCGATATGGAAAAGCTTGACAAGACATCATACCAAAGCATCATAGGGAAAATCGAAGAAACGCCCTGCGGTACAGTCTACCCGCTCTCGGTCGCCGAAATGACCCAGCAGGGAGACATCTACACCGACGGCGATTCCGTCCTGCTCCGGCATTACTGCGGATTTGCGTATGTTTTCGGCACTTGCGGCAGCTCGTTTCTCGAAGAGGTCTATGAGCTGTTTTTGAGCCCGAACAGCGAGCTGACGGGACGTTTTGTACTGTTCTCGGCAGACCCGCGAGTCGCCGCGTTCTTCCAAGGAAAGCAGGGTATCCGGCTCGGGAGGCGGTACAGCTATGAATATCCGCAAGATGCCCCGTTTATCGCCGGCGAGCCAAGTCCCGATTTTCGAATATGCCCGTTCGACAGCGAGCTTTTCGATACCGTCCCGGGGCGCATCACGCCTCGGTTTTCATGGCGGGACGCTTCGGAATTTCTTGAGCATGGAATGGGTTACTGCGTGCTGCATCAGGGGGAACCCGTGTCGTGGGCTTTCTCCGCCGCCGTGAGCAAGAGCGAGCTCGACATCGGGATAGAAACGCTCCTCGACTATCGGCACATGGGGCTCGGCCTGACAGCGGCAGGGAAAATGATAGAATACTGTCTTGAACAGCACAAACGCCCCGTCTGGGCCTGCGACGCAAGCAACGCGGCCTCGCAGCACCTGGCCGAAAGGGCAGGCTTTGTAAAAACTGCGGTATACACGACGATCAGAAAGGCGCAGACCTGACCTGTCGGCAGGAAGCAAAAGGAGCAGACTATGGAAAACATCTTTGACCTTTAGGCAACACCGCACAACCACCGGCTAATGCCTTTGCACGCTATCTGCTTGCATATTTTCCGTCATATTACCCAAATTCTCCTTGAAAGGCGTCAGCCTTCCTGCGTCGAATTTAGGCA
>CAMNBY010000048.1 GCA_946533615.1 uncultured Clostridia bacterium | reverse complement strand
AAGAAGCGCTTTATTCATGTGAAGGCTGTGCTTGCAGCCATATTATCGAGTGCCTGTGCGTTCTACCTTGTGAATGCGATAGCACCTATGGAGCTTGCTCGCGGAGGCGTTCCGTTTGAGAGCCGCGAAGGAATGATCTTCGGGATACTTTGGAAGCCGTTTTACCTTATGCCCAACATAGGATCTGTACTTGATATCTATAAATTCAAGATGATATATTTTCTTGTGATCGGGTTTGCCGCGGCTTTGCTGTTCTGTTTTGCATATAAGCCGCAGTGGTTCGCCGTCTTTGCAGTTGGGGTATTTATAACAGAATTTATTCTTGTACTCCTTGATGATCTTGCTCACGGAGGTGTGGTAAAGACCTTTGACCTCTCCGTTCCGATCCTTTGCATACCCACAATGTTTTCGGGCTGGGGGCTTGCAAGGCTCGTGATCTTCCTTAACCGCCCGATATACAATAGATTTCACGGCATAGCTTCTTCGGAGGAGAAATGAAAAGACTTAAACTTATACTGTCCGAAATACTCCGCGACCAGCGGCAGGAGCTGCGGCTGACTGCGGCCATATACCTCACGGTAACGGTGTGCTTTCTCAGCATATTCGTCTGCTTTCGTGTTGCCGAAAAAAACAAGCTGATATACGATGACGCCGACCTCGCCGCGAGAACGTATCCCGATGTGTTTATTGCCGCTTCGGAGTTCTCCACCTGCGGCGAGCTTTACTCTGCACTGACAGAGGCGGAAAAGGAGTACGGCGCGGTCTTTTTGCAGCTGCGCATCAAGGCCGATGATATGCCGCTTTACCTTGAGCTTGAAGGACTTGGGCGCATAAACGACAGCATCAGCCTCTCGGAGAACGGACTGCATACGGGAGAGCTGACCGTCAATGAAGAGGCGCTGTATATGGGCAGTCCTCTCGCTGTCGGGGATAAGGCAGAGCTGCTCGGCAGGAGCTTCACCGTCGTTTCGGTAGGGAACGAGACCGCAATAGCCTTTGAAGAGCTTGCGTCACTCACTGCCGACACGGGAACGCTTGATATCTCTGTCGGTAGCATAGTCACCGAAAAGGCATTGTCGGACTCTCAGTTAAGAGGGCTGAAGGATCTCCTCCGCCTCGGCGAGCTTGCTTCTCAGGCCGATGCTGCCGAAACCGAGAACCGCTCGGTCGCGGCCGACCAGAAGCTTATCTGTCTGCTGATCGCGGGTCTTTCGGTGCTGGTGATACTGACTTTGTTCAAGCAGGCCATGCTCCGTGCTGCACCGAGGCTTGGAATGTTCCGCCTGTACGGAGCAAAGAACCGCTTTGTCGCGGCTTTTTTTCTGACCTGGCTGCTCGGATATATCCTGCTGCCGTTCGGAGCTGCTTTAGGCATATATGCGCTGCTTGACGGCTTGTTCGGACATTTCTATCTTGAACATGACGCGGCTTTTTCCTACAAGAGCTTTGCGCTGGCCGCGGTCGCTCTGCTGTCGCTGCTGTTCACCCTGCCGCAGCTTGTTGGCATAATAAGAAAACAGCCCGCAGAGCTTGCTGTCAGGAGGTGAGGGCTTGAAAAAATATATACGAGCCGCCTTCTCGCAGCTTTTCTACAGTCCTGTGCTTGCCGTGGTGCTTTGCATCGAACTGGCAGTGATGATCACCTGCTCTTCTCTCTGCTATGGGGCTCTGGAGCTCTACCGCATACGTCAGCAGATGTATGAGCAAAACGGCATGAGTGACTGGTACTATATCCGCTCGGACGATAACGAAGCGCTCATCTCAAGGCTTGAAGCAGAGAACGGGCGCAGCTCTCTCTCCTTTGAATACGTTGAGGGGACAAACTCCGATACACAGATAGTTATCTATTCCCGCTCTGCACTTGAAGCGATCGATATACTTGTATCACGCGGCGAGACTATTGACACTGCGCGGGAGTACGGGGCTGTGCCCTGTCTGATAACCTCGGGGCTGACAAGTGACTACAAGCTCGGGCAGACCTATGAGCTTAAAACAGATTTTGAACAGCGCACCATTGGCAGCTTCTATATCTGCGGGGTCATCAAGGACGATGTGCTTTTCTCTCCGACCTATGGCTTTGACTACGATACCACACATATCATTGCCTATGACCCCGAAAACAAGATCAACAAACGTATGGAGCAGCACTTCGATGTCTGGGATGCCTCCGAACTGTCAGATTTTGAAAAAGACAATTCCGAATATATCCAAAGCGATGCGCTCCAGCCATTTGACTATTATTACAGCGCCCGAAACACTCTGGAGCGGGAGCGAATTATGCCCTATGTGCTGCTTATGATAGTTTTTACATCGCTGTCGCTGACGGGACTCATAGCCTACGGCATAGCGTCAAGCGTTCAGCTGCGCCGACAGACAGCGCTGTTCCTGATGAGCGGTGCAAAAAGGCGTCAGCTGGTGCTGATATCATTTCTGAGGATACTTATGATAGTGTCGCTGCCCGCACTGCTTTCGTTTGTCGGCAGGGCGTATATGCACACCACCGACATAGGCGAGACAACGCTGCTTTCTCTGCGGGGGCAGATGATGGCGACAGCGGTCTGCTTTGGAGTGATGTTCCTTTCATCGCTAATCTCCGTCATCGGCATCGGACGGGGAAGCATATCCGAAAGGCTCGGGGAGATGTGAATATGATAGAGCTGAAAAACATAACCAAAAAATTTTATAAAGGCACTCCTGCCGAGATAACCGCCCTTGACAGCGTGAGCCTGACCGTTCGGGACGGGGAGATGCTTGCAATAGTCGGCACTTCGGGCTCGGGCAAGACCACGCTGCTGAACATTCTGGGCTGCCTTGACGTCCCCGACAGCGGAGAATATCTGCTGGACGGTGAAAGCGTCATCGGCCTCAAGCAAAACCGCCTCGCAGAGATACGTTCGGAAAAGATCGGATTTATTTTACAGGAGTTCGGCCTGATGCTTGACCGCAGTATTTTCCACAATCTCACCTATCCGCTGATCTTCAACAGCAAGGTCAGCACAAAGGACTACAAGGACAGAATAGGCAAGGCGCTTGAAGCAGTGGGATTATCCTCTCGGGTCAACTCAAAATGCTCCCAGCTCTCCGGCGGTCAAAAGCAGCGCGTCGCTATCGCCCGAGCCATTGTCAATGAGCCTTCGATGATACTCGCCGACGAACCGACAGGCGCCCTCGACACCAAGACCTCGGCGGAGATAATGGAGCTGTTCAAGACGCTGAACGAAGCGGGACGAACCGTTATCATAGTCAC
>CAMNBY010000047.1 GCA_946533615.1 uncultured Clostridia bacterium | reverse complement strand
CGACAGCTACGATATACAGATAGGCAGAGACCTCGGGGACACGCTCGCGGCCGATCTTAAAGGCGGCCTCTGCGGACGTCCCTCAAGGATCGCGGTGGTGTCGGATTCAAACGTCGCGCCGCTTTACGCCGAGGCTTTGCTCGAAAAGCTGAGAGCCGCAGGCTTCACCGCCGAGCTGTTCACTATCCCGGCAGGCGAGAAGTCCAAGACCCGAGCGATGAAGGAGCAGGTCGAGGACGCCATGCTCGCACACGGGTGCAGGCGCGACTGTGCGGTCGTTGCGGTCGGCGGCGGCGTTGTCACAGATCTTGCAGGCTTTGTGGCAGGCACGTTCGGGCGCGGAGTGCCGTTTGTGAACTACGCTACGACCCTGCTGGCGGCGGCAGATGCCTCGGTCGGCGGAAAGACCGCGGTGGATACGCCTCTCGCGACCAACCTGATAGGTATGTTCAACCAGCCGAAAAAAGTCTACATCGACATCGACTGCTGGAAGACCCTGCCGCGCAGAGAGCTTTCGAGCGGCCTTGCCGAAACGATCAAGCACGCCTGCCTCGGCAGCCTTGAGATGTTTGAATATCTCGAAAAGCACATCGAGGAGATACTCTCCTGCGAGCCCGAGCCCTGCGAGTACATCGCCCGAAAGAACTGCGAGATCAAGTACCGCGTCGTGATGCAGGACGAACGCGAGAGCGGCCTGAGAGAGATACTCAACCTCGGCCACACGGTCGGCAGGGCAGTGGAGACGGTCTCGGACTACCGCCTGCTCCACGGAGAGGCCGTCAGCATCGGCCTTGCGGCAGAGGTAAGGCTGGGTCAGCGGCTGGGCTTCATCAGCGCCGAGAACGCCGACAGGGTGATCGCGCTCTGCTCGCGCGCAGGCCTGCCCGTGACTATCCCCGAATACATCGACAAGCAGGCGCTGCTTGATAAGCTCTACACCGACAAGAAGGTACGCAGCGGCCGTCTGCGCTTTGTCTTCCAGCGCGAGATCGGACAGGTCATGCAGTTCGGCGAGAATAACTTCGCCCGTGAGACCACCGAAGCCGAGATCGCCGAAGTGCTTGAAGAGCTTTGAGGCTTTTCAATGCACAATGCACAATGCACAATGCACAATTATCTGCCTCCCCCCGAAGCCGCGTCAGCGGCGAAGGGCATTATGTCATAATCTTTTATGTCATAAACAAAATAAAAATATATATTATGATTATGCTATAATTCTTATGTCATAATCTATGATATAATTAATTATTATTAATATTATAATATTATTATTAATTATGACATAATATAATTATTATGACATAATATAATTACTTATAATATAAATTATTATATTATAAGAGCGGGGAAAAGCGGAAAAATGCGCATTTGCCGCCGAATACGCACTGCTCGGGCAACATGAACGGACTTTGTCGCAGTACGCTGCGAGGGTGTTGCTTCTTGCTCCGTCTGCCGTGAAAACAGGTGCTCTCACTAACAGGCAAAAAAGGGCATTTTGTTGCACAAAAACGTGCAACAAACAGGCGTGTGTGAATTTGTTCTCCCAAAAAACATTTGTTTACACAAATTGGACGCGCATTTTTTGTGCGGGTTGCACAGCGCTGAAAGCCCCGCACGCAACTATCAACTATCACTCAATTATCAATTTCAATTGTGCATTGTGAATTGTGCATTGTAAAAATATGAAACATCAACGAGCGGAGGAACGTTTATGGACAAGCTCATAATACCGAACAAGCTGAGGGGCGAGGTCACGGCGCCGCCTTCCAAAAGCGAGGCCCACAGGCTGCTGATCGCGGCGGCTCTCGCAAAGGGAAGATCTGTCATTACGGGGCTCGCCATGTCTCAGGACATAATCGCCACCGCAGGCGCCCTCGAGGCCTTCGGCGCAAGGATAGTCATAAAGGACGGCACCGCCGTTGTGGACGGCATCACCGAGCCGCCCGGCACCGCCTCGGTTGACTGCGGAGAAAGCGGCTCTACGCTGCGCTTCCTTATCCCCGTGGCGGCAGCCCTCGGCATCAGAGCCACCTTCATCGGCCGCGGCAGACTGCCTCAGAGACCGATCACTCCCTACCTCGAGGAGCTCCCGAAGCACGGCTGCGAGTTCCTCTATAACGGCACGATGCCCTTTGTGGTCAGCGGCAGGCTCGCCCCCGGGGATTACCGTATGCCCGGCGACATCTCCTCACAGTTCATCACGGGGCTGATCTTCGCCCTCACGCTGCTCCGCGGCGACAGCAGGATCATTCTTACCTCACACCTCGAGAGCCGCCCCTATGTCGATATCACGGCGGACGTCCTCTCGCGGTTCGGCGGCTCTGTCGAAGAGATACCCGAGGGCTTCCTCGTCCGCGGAGGCCGCAGACTTGCGGCTGTGAACGCCCGCGTCGAGGGCGACTGGTCTCAGGCCGCGTTTTTCGAGGTCGCAAATGCTATCGGGAATAACATTATTATAAATGGACTGAATGTAAATTCTTCGCAGGGCGACAAAAAAATTATTGAAATTTGCCGAGAGATGGTGTATAATAATGGTGTGGGCCTTAAAGCCTTTGAGCTGGATTGCTCGGATATACCCGATCTTGTGCCGATCCTGGCGGTGCTTGCCGCCTTCTGTGAGGGCGAGAGCCGCATCACCAACGTCGAAAGGCTGAGGATAAAGGAAAGCGACAGGCTCGCCGCCGTCAGCGAATGTCTCAACAGCATCGGCGGACAGGTCACGGCCTGTGACGATATGCTCGTAATCAGGGGAGCAGAGAGCCTTAAAGGCGGCGAGGTGGACAGCTTCAACGACCACCGCATCGCAATGGCGATGGCAGTTGCCTCTACAAGATGCACCTCGCCCCTGCTGATAAGGAACGTCGAGTGCGTCTCAAAATCCTATCCCGATTTTTGGGAGGAGTTTGAGCGCCTCTCAAGAGGCTGATGCCTGACATCTATGTAAGGAGCTGTGTGCTATGACGGGTGCTGTCTGCGGCGCGGCTGTCGCGATCGTCGAGCGGGACGGACGTATTCTGCTCGCAAAAAGATGTGACTGCGGAAAGTGGGGCATACCCGGCGGACTTATGGAGTACGGCGAGACCCTCGAACAGACCGCCGTCCGCGAAGCCAGGGAGGAAACAGGCCTCGACGTCGCCTGCGATGTGCTCGTGGGCGTGTATTCGGGCTTCTTTTCAAGAAGAACGGGCAGCCAGCCGATAACCGCCTGCTTTACGGCACATATCACGGGCGGAGAGCTTTTCTGTGACCACGTCGAGACCGACGAGCTCGGCTGGTTTTGCAGGGACGACCTCCCCGAGATCTACAGCGAGCAGCATATCGCAATGCTCAAAGACTACTTTGACGGCGCCAGAGGCGCCTTCAGATAACCACAACAGAATCGGAGGAATGACAATGTCATCAACATGGAGCAACAGGATATCCTTCTCTGTTTTCGGAGAGAGCCACGGCCCGGCAATAGGCGTGTGCATAGATAATATGCCTCCCGGAGAGAGCATCGACATGGACAAGCTCATGCAGTTCATGGCAAGACGCGCCCCGGGCAGAGACCAGACCGCCACCCAGCGCCGCGAAAAGGATATGCCCCAGATCATGTCGGGCTACTTCAACGGAAAGACCACGGGTACGCCCCTCTGTGCCTTCATCGCCAACAGCGACCAGCATTCCGCCGACTACCTCAAGCTCTCGAAGCTGGCAAGACCCGGCCACGCAGACTATACCGGCGCCCTCAGATACAGAGGCTTCTCCGACCCCAGAGGCGGCGGCCATTTCTCGGGCAGGCTCACAGCCCCCCTCTGCTTCGCCGGAGCCGTAGCAGGACAGATACTCGAGCGCCGCGGCATCTACGTCGGCGCACATATCGCAGAGATACACAAGATCAAGGACGAGAGCTTTGACCCTATCCGCACCACAAGGGACGACATAATCACCCTGAGAGGGAAGTCCTTCCCCACTATCAGCGAGCGCCGCGGAAGAATGATGATAAATGACATCAAAAAAGCCAAGGAGGCCGAGGACAGCGTCGGAGGCGTTGTCGAGTGCATCGCCGTAAACGTCCCGGCAGGCGTCGGCTCGCCTATCTTCGACGGGCTCGAGAATTCTATCGCTCAGCTCATCTTCGGTATCCCTGCCGTAAAGGGGCTTGAGTTCGGCGCAGGCTTCAACGCCGCAAAAATGCTCGGCAGCGAGAACAACGACGAGTTCTATGTCAACGAGCAGGGCCATGTAGTAACTCGCACAAACTTCCACGGCGGTATCCTCGGAGGTATCTCCTCCGGTATGCCTATCACCCTCCGCGTAGCCTTCAAGCCCACTCCTTCGATCGCCAGACCGCAGGATACCGTGGACTATTCCGCTATGAAGAACGAGACTATCGCGATCAAGGGCAGACACGACCCCTGCGTCGTGCCGAGAGCCGTTCCCTGTGTTGAAGCAGCCGTCAATATCGCCCTGCTCAACCATATGCTCGATTACCCCAATTTCTGAAGCTGATGCTGTTTCAATGCACAATGCACAATTCACAATGCACAATGAATGTGACGCCTGCGGCGTATTTTTGCCGCGAAGCGGGTAGAATTGGCAATTCACAATTGTGCTTGAATTAAAATTTGTGCATTGAGCGGAATTGTTCGTTTTTCCACTATCTACGACGGCCGAATGGCCATAACGTGCGCTTCGCGCACACCATAATTGTGCATTGTGCATTGTGAATTGTGAATTAAAAAGGAGGACGTACCTTTGGAATATTCCGAGATAACACCCGAGGTCTTCAGCCCCGTCGATGTCTACGAGGTCAAGATACTTTTGGCGTTCTTTCTCAATAAGATCGGCAGACCCGTCACCGCCGCACAGCTAATGGAGATCGCCACGTCCGATAATGTGGTGAATTACTTCCTTTACGTCGAGGCTATCCAGCAGATGCTCGAAAACGGTACGGTCGCCCTCGAGGAGCAGGACGGCGGCGAGGTCTATGTGCTCACCGAGAGCGGCAGACGCGGCGCCGTCGATTTCAAGAACCTCGTCAACAAAAGCGTCCGCGACAGGATATATGCCGCAGGGCTCAGGCTCTTTGCAAGGCTCCGCGCCGAGCAGGAGGCACGCTTCGAGATCACGGATACACCCTCGGGCTGTAACGTCCGCTGTGTCTGCGAGGATGCGGGCATGACCCTGATGGATATGACCCTGCTGGCTCCCGACCGCGAGCAGGCCGAGTTCATCAAGTCCAAGATCGCCCTCAACCCCTCTGCGTTCTACAGCAAGGTTCTCGACTTCCTTATACAGAATGAAGAGTTCGTCCCCGACCTCTCCGAGAACGCGGATCAGTGAGCTCTGTTGTTTATATAGTATATTCGCCCCGAAGGCTGCGGCTTTTGGGGCTTTCTTCTGCCTGTTTTTTTCTTCCGTGTTGTTTTTAGACATAATCTTTCACCTTTCGCCGCGGTTTTTGTGTTTGTCTACAAATCGCCGAAAAACGCTTGACATTTGTGACCGAAAGTGATAGAATAATAAAGCTGTCGAAAGACAGCGAAAAATACTTCGGACTGCGGTTCACAAAACGTTAAGAATTAAACCTCTTGACAAACAAGTCTGAATGTGGTATAATAAAAGTCCACCCACTCCGAGGAGAGGTTGGCAAAGCAGCTTGAAAATTGAATAACAACGAAGCTAAAAGAGACCCTTGAGAACTTTGAGTTGAGAGACGAGAAGTAAGTCAAGAAAAGACT
>CAMNBY010000046.1 GCA_946533615.1 uncultured Clostridia bacterium | reverse complement strand
GGCCTCGCAGACCATTATATCCGAGCTTCCCGAACGGCCCGAGCCGCCGATGAGGGGCAGCTTGCCGCCGATGACGCAGGAGATGTCCTCGCCTGCCTCGACGAATATCTGTGTGAGCATAGAGGTCGCGGTGGTCTTGCCGTGAGTGCCGCAGACGCAGATGGCGTTCTCATAGCGGCCTGTAACGAGGCCGAGGAGCTCCGCTCTCTCGCAGGTATAGGCGCCGCTGGCTTTGGCGGCGATAAGCTCGGGATTGTCGGCCATAATAGCTGCGGTATAGACGATGAGCTCGGCGCCCTCGATATTTTCGGCGCGCTGTCCGAGCGTCACTTTTATACCCATCCTGCGGACGGCGTCAAGAGTCTCGGTCTCGTTATTGTCGGAGCCTGTTATCTCATAGCCCTGAGAGTGGAGGATCTGTGCCAGCGGATACATACCCGACCCGCCGATCCCTATAAAGTGTACTCGCTTAACGCTGTTCAGAATCTCATTGGAGATCATTTCACTTGCCTCATTTCATTTCGTTATATTCGGAGCCCGCGGTGAGCGAACATATATACCTAAATTTATTATAGTACATTTGTGCGAAAATTACAACCCCTTTTTTGAAATTCAGTACAATGCACAATTCACAATTCACAATGAATGTGCCGCCTGCGGCGGGATCTTGCCGCGAAGCGGGTAGAATTGGCAATTCACAATTGTGCTTTATTTTCATTTGTGCGACTAACCTGAATTATGCCCTCTTCCACTATCTACGACGGCCGAAAGGCCATAACGTGCGCTTCGCGCACACCATAATTGTGCATTGTGAATTGTGCATTGTGCATTAAAAAAGCAGCACCTCCGTGGAACGGAAATGCTGCGGTGAGCTGTATAATCAGCCATTGGCCTTTTTGTGCAGGGAGCGGAATTCTGCGGGGGAGAGCATCTCGTGCTTCTTGAAGACAGCGCAGAAGTAGCTGCAATCGTTATAGCCCACTGTTCTGGCAATCTCGTTGACGTTGAGCTTGTCTTCGAGCAGCAGGAGCTTCGCCTGGGCTATCCTGCGGCGGGCAAGATACTCGAACGGGCGCATATTCAGGCACTCCTTGAAGAGCCTGCAAAGATACTGCGGCGAGAGGTCGATAAGCTCCGACAGCTCTGCCAGCGAGATGTCGTTGGCGTAGTTCTTGTCGATGTGGTCGATGACGGGGGCAAGCTGGTTGAGCTTTGCGCCGTCCTTGCTGCCGCCCTGCATATTCATTACCCTGTGCAGCTCGATAAGGAACTGGTACAGATGCGCCGAGCACTGGTAGCCGCTGTAGTAGTAGTTGGTCTTGAGGAGGTAGAGTATCTTCTTGAAGATAGCGTCCACGGCGTTAAGGTCATAGATATGGAAGGCTCCGGCCTCCTTAAAGCCAAGGAAATCCAGCATCTTCTCGCACTCGCGGCCGTCGAAGGTCAGCCAGTGTGTCTCCCAGATCTCCTCCGTCGGAAAATACTCGTGGGGGACGTTGGGAGGCAGGTAGAAAGCATCGCCCTCGTTTATGGGCGTATCGACTCCGTTGAGGCGCAGCACACCCGAGCCTCTCACGCAATAGATGATCTGGTAATTGGGGTAGCCGTCCTCTCTGATAAAATGAAACTCCTGATCGCGGGCGCCTGCTCCGAGAATGTACATCGGCAGGCCGACCTCGTCTCCGACCACGGGATAGCAATAATCTGTCATAAACGTTTCATCCTTTCTTTGGTAACGTTTTCATATTCTCTTATACTATAATATCACAATAGCGCAAAAAAGTCAATAGAATGTAAAAATTTTAAAAAAGGTTGTATATTCCGAACGAATATGTTATAATGTTTTTATGCGAATTAGATAATAGAAACGGGGCATAAGAGGAAAAATAAGGCCATACAGACTCTTTGAGGAGGGCAATATGATATTCAAAAGGATAATTGCGGGGCTGTGTGCGGGTGCTGCGGCGGTATGCTTTGCAGTATCTGCCTGTGCGGACATCGAGTACCGCGACGAAGAGGTCGCGCTGCCGCCGAAAATGCTTTATCTCGGGGATTCTATCGCCACGGGCTTCGGGCTTGAGGGCTACGCCGAGGATCGCAGCAGGATCGCGAGCTATGCAAACATATTAAGAGACGCCTACACTGCCGAGCTTCCCGAGGACTGCGGCTTCGAGATGGAAAACCTTGCAGTTGACGGCATGACCTCCGAGGAGCTTCTGAACGGGCTTGTGAAGGGCGAATATGACGGCAAGCTCGACGTTGACGTGATCGTAATATCCATCGGCGGAAACGACCTGCTGCACGTTCTTACGGGGCTGCTGGCAGATGCGGGCATCACGGGCAGCGAGGGCATCTCAGCGGGAGCACTGTTAAAGCTGATACAGGCTGTCGCGAAGCTCTCCGACACCTGCGACGAGAAGCTTGCGCTCTTTGACGAGAACATGAAGAACATCGGCGAGTACCTGCACTCGAGGACGGAAGCGCGGGTGATCGTGCAGACTCTTTACAATCCCTTCGAGGAATTTTCGCTTGTTCCGGGGCTCAAGGATCTTGCGACCGAGAAGATCGCCAAGCTTGACGAGCTGATCTCGAAGAACTCGGGCGGCGGGACGGTGTACAATGTCTGCGACGTGGTGCCGTTTTTTGCGGGCAAGTCGAAGGAGCTCACGAACATCGGCAATTACGACATTCACCCGAACGCGCAGGGGCATCAGGTGATCTCCGAGTGTCTTGACAAGACCGTGAGGGCCTTCAAGTACAGCTACAAGAAGGCCTACGAGGTAGAGCCCGCAGCGGCAGAGGCCGAGGACGGCGACAGCTCCGCCGCGGCTCGCAGCAACGCCTCCGAGGACGAGTCGAGCAGCACGGGCTACATCATCGTGGCGGCTGTGGCAGGCGTTCTGCTGGCGGCAGTGGTTATCACGGTGGTGGTCGTTTACGTCAA
>CAMNBY010000045.1 GCA_946533615.1 uncultured Clostridia bacterium | reverse complement strand
GTCGAATTTAGGCAATCTGACGAAAATCTCAGCTCAACTTTATTGAGCTTGCGCGCAATCTGATGCACAGGGGTCGTGCGGTGTTGCCTATAATGATCTTCAATTAAGGGGGCTTGGATATGGGTAAGATCAGTGTTATCGCTATCGAGAGGCAGTATTGCAGCGGAGGAAGCGAGATCGGCAAGCTTGTTGCCGATAAGCTCGGCATCGGCTGCTATGACAGGGAGATAGTCAACATGGCTGCGCTGCGCATGGGCATCTCTGCCGATAAGGTAAGGAAGATGGAGGAGTCCCTCATCAATCCTCTCAGGACGCCTATATCCTTCCGCATCGGGCGTCAGGATCAGCTCGACGCCTTCGAGAAGGTCTTTGCCGCCGAAACGGAGATCATCACAGAGATCGCAAAGCAGGGGCCCTGCGTTATCGTCGGCCGCTGCGCGGGCTATATCCTGAAAAATGTTGTGCCTACCTTGAAGGTCTACATCTACTCAACTCAGGAGAGCAGAATGGAACGCGCCATGGACGAACACGGAGTAGCTCTTGACGATGTTGAGGGCGTTCTCAAGCGCTATGACAAAAAGCGCGGAGATTTCTTCAATGTGAACACCCAGAAGAACTGGTCGTCTATGCTGACTTATGATGTGTGCCTTAACAGCTCTGCTCTTGGCACAGAGGGCTGCGCCGATGCGATCGTAGCGATGGCAAAAAGAAAGTGATGTATGCTCGGTGCTCTGCTCTGAACACCGAGCTTTTATATTTATCACCTGCCGTCGGGTGGGTGGAAGCGTGGATATTCAAAAAAATCCCGAGCTCTGCACCCTACGGGTCGGCTCGGGGGTATTACTAATGAAAGCATTCTTATAAGGAGGATACCGAAATGCCAAAAACGCTTAATGAATGGATAAACGAAAACAGGGGACAGCCTCAGACAGGCGAGGAGAACTTTCTTGCATTGCAGGAGATGTCGTCTGCGCTGAATGCCCTGCACGATAACCTTGTCGATCAGCTCGCCAAGGAGAACCCTGTCACCTTGCAGCTCTCCGAGATGAGCCGCAGCCTTCTGTCGCTTGCCGAGCAGTCGAATACTCTTGTGAACAGCGCCCCCGAGATCATTCAGAACGCTGATGTCATAATCGAAGACGAGGACGAGCTGGCCGATGACGACAATATCATAAACACCAGCAGCAACAGAAGACCTGCCGCTGCTCAGGCTGCACCAGACGCAGCGATGAAGTGGGATCAGGCGGTGAACAGCCTCGCGGGCATCAACCTGCTCTTGCAGGAGAACTACAAGGAAATGATCTCCTCAGGCGCTGCCGACAACGACGCCCAGAGAAATGTCGATATGAACGCCATTTTCGGCGGCCTCGAGCTGCTGAACAAGTTCTACGGCATCGAGGTAGATCTGGCGCCGCTCAGAAAAGAATACGACGACCGACAGAAGGCCACAGATCTGCGGCCTCAGAACATAATGCACGAGTTCAGGCAGAATTACGAAAAGCCCATTGAGCTTGCGCCCGAGTACCTGGGCTATGTTCAAGGCATAGACGATGCTCTCAGCGATATACACACGGGCAGGCTCGGCATCAATATCGAGGCTATCGAGATATCCTCCGACGAGCACAGCGAGCTTGCCGCCGCCGCCGAGAGGCTTAAAAGAGCCTTCGCAGATCCCGATATCTGGAATGACCCTGCCGAGAAGATCGCGGCGCTTGAACAGGCCAAGCAGAAGGCTCTTGCCTACAGAAAACAGAAGCGCGACGACGAGGGCGTGATCTACTCCGACGAGACCGCGAGAAAGGTTGACGAAGGCCAGCTGACAGCCGAAGAGCTTGAACGCGGCACTATCCACCAGACAAGATCGGTCCGCAGAGTCGTTGAGGAGCCGCCTCTTGTTGAGGGTGGCCCTGTCCGCAGGCGCAACGTCACCGAGAATATAGAGGAAGATGTTCAGATATTCCGCCCGGGCTCGACTGCGGGACAGAAGAGATATGACGGCGCCAAAAAGCTTATCGACGCCGTAAACGCCATCAACAGCAAATATCAGAAGGAGCTGGAGGCCGCAAAGAAAGACCTGGAAAACGCCAGCAAAGGCGACGCCGCTCTGGTCAACAACCGCAAGCTGCTCAGAGAGCTCAATCGTCTTGACGATGACCTGAACGCCAAGCGCTTTGCGGGGCTGTTCAGCGGCTCTTCGACTGCTCACGACAACCTTAAAAACAGTGTTGCCGAGCTGAAAAAGGCGCTTGACCCCAAGGACATCAGGACGGCCAGAACAGACAAGCTTGAGGCTCTTAAAAAGGCCAAGGAGATGGCTGAAAAGTACATCGAGAAGAATGCGGGTGCAGGCTCGGACATGGGCAAGACGCGTCTTGATGCGGCGGAGAAGATACTCCAGATCGCCAACGACGAGCTTGCGGTGGTCCAGAACGCTATGACTGTCAAGGACGACTTCACCACGAACTTCAAGAAATGGAGCGAGGAAAGGAAAAGGCTGCTTGGAGATGAAGACGACAAGAAGCAGAAGATAAACAACGAGGAGCCCGAAAAGAACGAGATCACAAAGGCAAAGGCCAAGGCTCTTGACGGTTTGTTCGACAACGCTGAAAGGCTCGTCGATCTTGAAAAATACATTGACGGCTTCGAGATGTACAGCTTGCATCAAGACAGCACTATCACCGCAGAGTCTACGCTCGGTAATAAGCTTACAGCCGTAAGAGAGCTTATTGCCTCGGGAAATAAGGAGGCAACGGCAGACGCCACGTTCTACAAGGAGCGCCAAAAGCTTCAGAATGTAAGCGCCATGTTTACGCAGCAGGAGTATAAGGATATTTTCAAGGCCTGTGAAAAGGCCACAGCACAGGAGCACTTCGTGGATAAAGAAATCGTTAACTACGGTAATGTTATGTACGAGACCCTGGCTAACGCAAACCTGTTCTATGGCGCGAAGTTTGACCTTGTCGGAATGAAGAAGGCGGCGCTGGACGCACACAATGAGCTTGTGCAGGAGGCTGCGGAGAAAAAGGCAGGCATTGAAGCCCGCAAGAAATATCTGGATACAGCCGCGAAGTCTCAGCAGGACAGAGTAAAGGATTGGTCGGAGCGCTTCCCCTGCGACCTCGAAGATATTGAAGACTACGAAATAACCGACCCCAAGGTCATTGAAGACGTCAAAGCTCTGGATAAGTTCTCCAAGGATATTGAGGCCCTCAGAAGTGAGACCTTTATTCAAAGCTTTAATGAGCTGGCGGGTGCTGACAAGCGCATTCAGTTCACAAATCTGATGATCGGAGTGCGCAGCGCGGCATACAATGGCGATGACCTGCGAAACAAGCAGAACCTTGAGGACTGGAAGGAGCTTCTTCCTGCGATCGACGAGCTCAAGGCCTTCCTTGCCGAGGGCAACAATTACGATCTGCTGGTGCAGGCCGCCAAGAACGCCTCCGAGAAGGACGCCGAGGGCAGGCTGGAATTCACTGATTTCAGAAAGAGCCTGGACGGCTTTGTCAAGGGCATGAACAAGTTCCACGACACGAAGATCCCCGAGAGGGAGCTTGACACCTCGCGCCTCGAGGCCGAGATCAAAATGGAACAGCCCGCAGATCTTGACGCCGCTGTCAGAAAGGCTCAGCAGGAACTGAAGGACATGAACGAAGAATATGATATGCCCACCAATAACGAAATGGCAGAGTATCTGAAGACCATTATTGCGGCCAATATCCTCAAGGTACAGAAGCCTGACGACTGCGATATGCGCGAGCTGCGTGCCACCGCTGATGCTGTCGGCGATGCGGAGGCCTTTGATGAGCTGCTGCGCAGCACCGATCCCGAGATACTCTACAGTCAGGCGCTCTCAAACGGCGGAGCAAATCTTTTCAGCAAATTCAGGAGCCTCGACGAGAACCCCGACGTTGAGGACGAGATCGAGAAAGACGATAATGTGCTTGACGATGTGGGCTCCGAGCTCAGCGACGATAACGAGGACGCTGACGAGATGGAGGACGATGATAACGATCTTGAAGAGGAGGATATCCTCGAAAGCACGCTTAAAGATGCTCAGGACCGCATAAAGCAAAACCAGTCCGCTGCGGAGAAGGATCCCGAATATTCGCCCGCGCTTGACCTTAAGACCGTTATTGCAGTAAACCTTATCAAGAGGCAGAAGTGGGAGAACGTTGTTGTCGGAGAGATCATGGACGTCAGAAACAGCCTCGATCACCTTCCCGAATACGAGTCGATGCAGCAGAACGTTCCCGAAGACACGCAGATAAGCTACGCCCTCGACGGCGACGGCGGCCGCCTGTTCGACAGCTTCATGAGCCAGAGGAACGTGCTCAAGGCAAAGGGCAAGAATATCACAAAGGACGACTACCACAAGCAGAAGCGTGCCGAGATGGACATGGACAGCTTCATCTGATACGGCTTATAAAACAACAAAAGACCTTGCACGATCGCAAGGTCTTTTTTGTGTGTCAGAGCTTAAGCTTTTTTCTTTGAAACAACTGCAAGGGCTGCTGAGGCAGCAAGCACGAGCAGGCCTGCTCCTGCGCCTGTGTTGGGGTTGCCGCCTCCGTTGGAGGGAGCGGGCTTTTCTTCGGGGTGGCTCTCTTGCTCGGGTTGGCTGTCTTCCTCGGCGGGAGCTGGCAGCTTGTAATGATCTGCGAACG
>CAMNBY010000044.1 GCA_946533615.1 uncultured Clostridia bacterium | reverse complement strand
GTCAGATTTTTCGTCAGATTGCCTAAATTCGACGCAGGAAGGCTGACGCCTTTCAAGGAGAATTTGGGTAATATGACGGAAAATATGCAAACAGATAGCGTGCAAAGGCGTTAGCCGGTGGTTGTGCGGTGTTGCCTCAATGCTTGCAGCGCCTGAATATGTTGTGCTTCATCGTATCTTCTCAATAACACCCTTATCCATCTCATGCACCGTCTCGCACAGCACCGAGATATCTTCCGCCGAGTGAGAGCAGATAAGAATGGTCTTGCCCTGCTCTTTGTAGGACAACAGGTACTCCCTCATCTCCGCAACACCCTCTTTGTCGAGGCCGTTAAACGGCTCATCGAGGATAAGTATCTTCGGGTTTTCCATTATCGCCTGTGCAAGCCCCAGCCGCTGTCTCATACCGAGGGAATACTTGCGGACGTGTCTGCGTAAGTCGGGGTCAAGCCCGACTTGTTTCATCGAGTTACGCACTTCTTCCTTGCCGATCTTGTGGTTGAGCCCCGCAAGTAATTTGAGATTTTTGTACCCCGAATAGTAGGGGATAAAGCCGGGCGTTTCGATGATAATACCCATATCCTTCGGGAAATCAACATCTTTTCCCACACGCTTGCCGTCAACGGTTATCTCGCCGTGTGTCGGCTTGATGAAGCCGCAGATACACTTCATCAGCATTGTTTTTCCCGAACCGTTGCGCCCGATAAGGCCGTGGATCCTGCCCTCCTCAAAGGCGACGTTTATGCCATTTAATATCTGTGTTTTGCCGAGGGTGAGGTCTAAGTCTTTAACTTCGATTATATTCACTATTCCGTCCCTCCCGTGATGTGGAACGAGCAGCGCTTTGTTATCCTACGCAGCAGCAGGAGCATAACGGCTATGAGCGTTCCGAAATAGATGTATGACGCCGCTATTGGCATATTAGTCTCGTTGAAGGTGCCGTCATAGTGCCAGCCGAAAACGGCGTTCGAGATCGGGAACAGCCACTTGATCTTTATATCAACGATAAGCAGGATAAGCCCTGCCGCCACCGCCGAGAGGTTCACGAACACGCTGATTATCTTTTTCTGCATCAGCGCGAAAAGCAGCTGCACGCAGCCCACCGCGACAATAAAAAGCAGTATCAGCAGCACTCCGTGGAGCAGCGCCTCAAAGGGTCTCGCCTGCCGCAGGACGGAGTTGTCCATTCGGGCAAATGGATAAAGTCCGCAGAGGGTTTGGGCTTGCTCAGTTCCGAGATTCAGCGTCTTCTGCACGAGGCTCCAGGCATTGAGAAAATAAGCATTGTTCATCACGCAGAGCATGGACGAACCGAGGATAAAGCCGATATACGTCACCCCTGCCATAAACAGGAACATCACCTGCCCTATGAGCCACGCCGTCCGCCCCGTTCGGAAAAGCGAGAAGGTCGCAAAATCATTGAGCCGCGGAAAGTCGGAGATCAGCACCATAAAGCCGAGCACTATCAGCGGCAGGGCATAGCGGTCGTTAGCCATTGCGCAAAACGGTTCAAGAATGTTTATCGGGGTGTTCAGGCGGTGTGTGAGCTCGTTCATCGGCTTGATGAAGTAGGTGAAGCCGAACATGAACACGAACCCAAAGATAAGCAGGCGCGGACTTATGAGCCAGTCGGTGTAGGTGGTGCGGGCGCAGAAGAATGCCTTGCGCAGGGTGTTCATACGCTCACTCTCCTTTTCATAAGCCTGTAAAACAGCACACCGAGCAGGAGCAGGGCGGCTATGGGATAAACATAGAACCACGCTGTAGGCAGGTGCATTATCTCACCGAACTGCGTTTCGCCGTATACAAAGCGCTCGCGCACCTCGAAGAACCACAGCTTCGGGAGCTCGCGCATCTCTTCGTAGGCGCTCTGCACCGCCGAGACCGCAAGCTGCCTGACTGCGAAATAAAGCATCACAGGCACCGAAAGCGACACGAATTTGTTGAGCGTCAGCGCCCCCATTATCATCGAGAGCATACAGGGCAGGGCAGAGTAGAGCGACAGGGTTATCAGCCGTGAAAGCACAACGAGCGCCCTGCTGCGCGAAGCAAACAGCGCGTTCAGCGGATATTCCGAAAAGGCGAAGCTGTGCCGCAGCATAGCCTGCTCTTTCCCCTCTGCAAGATCAATATATTCCTGCGGCGAGGGGAAGGCGACAAGGCAGAACAGCCCGAAAATGACTGTTACTAAAACGATCATCAGCACCGCCGTTATAACCGCCGCGCAGAGCTTTGAGAGGATATACTTCCGCCGCCCCGAGCGTGTCACGCAGAGGCGGAAGTTGTTTGAGTTCAGCTCGTCGCAGAGCATAGGCACACAGGCAAGCCCCGTCAGCATCGGCAGGAACATCGCCGTCCACTCGCCGCCGAAGCCGCGGCTAAACATACATATATCGCTGTAAAGATAGGTGCTCATCATCTCGCCGCGGTCGGCGCGGAAAAGGAACTGGATATAGTTGTAGTTGGGCTGGTCGGCAGCGCCGTTAAAGACGGTGCAGGAGGTCATTAGGCACAGCAGGAGCAGCGCCCCAGTGCCGAGCAGAAATGGCGCCGAGAGGATATTCTTTTTCAGGTCGAAGCGTAATGCAGCAAGCATAGTGTTACCTCAGAAAATATATAACTCACCGGTCAGCGCATCTATAGTGAAAAGGCCGCCCCAAACAGAGTATTCAGGGTTGCTCTTGGTGCTGTCGCGGAACACCCAGAAGGGGCGGAGCTCCATGTTGTTTTCTGTGTTCAAAAAATACTCCTCAGCACCGAATATGGTCTTTTCTCCATGCTCGTCTTCTTCAACAAGGCCGTCGGCAGGCGGTATAACGGCAATATATGCAAGAGCCGCATCAAGCTCATAGGCTGCCGAGGAAGCGAGCCTGCCGCTGAGTATATCCATAGCGCTTTTAAGAGAGAGCAGCTTGTCTCCCTTCTCCTTTATTTCCCCCTCGGAGGGCGTGATATTCGTATACGCATAAGGGTGCATCTGTGAATCTAAAAAAAATCCGTATGCTACTCTCTGAAACGGATAGAATGTTTCCTTCCTGTCAAAAGCTTCGACATCTATCACCGGGTTAAGATTGCCGATAAGAATGTTGCCGTCCTTATCATAAGTATCCATATAATATAAAAAGCCGTGCTTGCCGTCGGGATATTTATAAACATCAAGCCTGTTTATCTTATATGAAATACCATCGTCTTCACCAAGAATGAAATATGCGTTGAATAATCTTTCGGCTTCCGCGGCTGCATCTCCGACCGAAAGCTCTTTGTCATCGGTCATAATATAGGTATCGTCGGGCGCCTGCTCGTTTTCCGTGAACAGATATGTCTTTACAAGATTACTTTTTGTCCCGTAAGCGGCGGGCATACCGTACTGCTCCGAAAACTCATAGGTGATACCCATTGATCCTTTCCGAGATACTGAGACTCCGTTATCTATACTCTTTCCCTCAGGTGCATAGAATATCATTCCAAAATCTTCGTCTGTTGTTATACTGCCCTTCATTTCGGACGAAAGGTCATCGTTATATATTTCGCTGACAGCCTTCCCGATCTTCTCCTTGTAGTCGGCGTATTCACGCACCGTATCATAAACAGGCATCGACTCTCCGCCGCCGATGCGAATGCTTTTGACAACTACATTCGTATTGCTTTCACTGATGTCGCTTTCTGCTCTTGCGCGTATCTCGTCGAGGGTAAGATACTCGAGCCCTGCCTCGGCGGCCTGGTTCACCTCGGCATTGTCGAGTATGCTGTTTTCAGTTTTAACCTCGTCGGGCGCTTTAGCACATGAGGCAAGGATAACAGCAATTAAGATACAGATATATTTTTTCAAGAAAAACACTCCTCCCGTGATCTTCATAACGTACTTCTCCAAAGATATATACACAGGGAAAGAGGGCTTTGCACAAAGCTTTTTTTAGATTCGGCTTTTTGCACAGAATTCGCGATCTCAATTAGTGCATCTTTCTGTTAGGGCAATACCGCACGACTATTGTGCGTTAGAAACGCAGTCAGATTTTTCGTCAGAGTGACTAAAAACGACGCAGGCTTACTTTCGTAAGTC
>CAMNBY010000043.1 GCA_946533615.1 uncultured Clostridia bacterium | reverse complement strand
ATCTGACGAAAAATCTGACTGCGCATCTTGCGCACAATGGTTGTGCGGTATTGCCTTAACATATTTTTTGATATTGTACTTGTCCTTTTTCTGCGTGATGTCCGCATATTCGATGGCCTCGAACGGGCAGTTGAGTATGCAGGCCATGCAGTGAGCGCAGGGCTTTTCCCAGACAGGGCGCTTGTTTTCAAGGTGTATGTTGTTTATGGGGCACAGCCTGCTGCACTTGCCGCAGCCGACGCACTTGTCGGTCGTGAAGAAATCCTTCGAGGGCTGCTTGTATTTTGTCCAGATGACGTTGACGGGCAGCGCCAGGGCTTTTTCAAACAAGAAGATGTGCCTTGCGCGGAGCTTCCCGCCGTTCTTTATCGTTTCGGTTATCTCGCGGACAGCACGGGTGGCTGTCTTTATGCGCCTGCGGCAATCGTCGGGCTCTGTGGGAGGATAGGCGTCGCTCACGATGTGGTTGCTTGGCATTTTAAGCTCTGCGTGCCCGTTGTAGATCATCTTTTTCCTGAGAGTGAGCTTCCTTGCGAGAGCGCCCGAGATGCCCGCATAGCCGCCGCTTGTGAAGACATAATAAACGTTCCTGTTCCCGCGGAAGGGCAGCCGCTTGATGTAGTCCCTTACAAACCTCGGCATCTCGCAGACGTAAACGGGGGTGCAGATAACAAAGGGCTTCTTCGAGCAGACCCTTGTATAGTCCTGCTTTTTGATGCGCTCCAGAAGGTTCACGCACTCATCGTCAAGCGCTTTTGCGATAAGCTTTGCTATGTACTCCGTGTTGCCCGAGGCAGAAAAATATAATACCATATTGACCCTCCTTCTGCGCTGTCTTGTTGATATTATATCACAGCTGCCGCCGATAGTCAATAAATGTAAGAATATTAAGGCAATACCACACAACTCCTGTGCGTCAGATGCGACGTCCAGAGGCGTTAGCCGGTGGTTGTGCGGTATTGCCTTAAAGTATATGAAAATGACTTGTTAATTCTGCTGTAATATGCTATAATAGGAAAAGACCGCGGCTGTGGCAATGCCGCGAATAAAGTCGGGAGAAACAGATAACTATGGGCAGAACGTTTTATTTTGACTGGGAGCTGAGCCTGATGGAGTGGCTCCAGTCCTTTGAGAGCAAAGTGCTTAATATACTGGCGCAGTTTTTCAGTATGTTCGGAGAGGAGCTGCTGCTGATCGCAGTGCTGGGCTTTATCTACTGGTGTTTTGACAAGGAAAAGGGCAAGCGCGTGGCGATGGCCTTTCTTGCGGCCTTTGCCTGGTGCTCTCTTGTAAAGGGCGCCGCCCTCCGCCGAAGGCCGTATATGGATCACGACAGCGTCAAGTGCCTGAGGCCGCCGCACTCCGAGGGCGACCTGATGGACCCCAAGGTGCAGGGCTTCTCCTGCCCGAGTATGCACGCGGGTATGTCGGCCGCGATCTTCGGCTCGATAGGAATGATGGCGAAAAGCAAGCCCCTGAAGCTCGTCTGTGCCTTGCTGCCCGTTTTCGTGGGGTTCTCGCGGGTGTATGTGGGCGTTCATTACCCGACGGACGTCCTGCTCGGCTGGCTGCTGGGTTCGGCGGCAATGCTGATCGTCAGCCTGCTTTTTTCAAGGATCGCGAACAGGAAGATAGTCTACGGCATCTTCGCGCTCTCGGTGCTGCCAGGCGTGTTTTATTGCAGGGACGTGGAATACTTTTCTGCTCTCGGGCTGGTCGTGGGCTTCGGCGCTGCGTTCCTCTTTGAAGAGAAGTTCGTGAACTTTGAGAACACCCGCAGCCCGTGGAAAAGCATCGTAAGGATCGTGGGAGGCGCCGCAGTATTCTTTGCTGTGTCAACTCTGATAAAGCTGCCGTTCCCGAAGGATATGCGCGAATCGGCCAGCGCCGCGGCCTTTGCACTTAGGTCTGCAAGATACGCAGTTTCGGTGTTCTGCGCGATGGGGCTTTACCCGATGCTCTTTAAGAAGCTTAAGCTCTGAGTCCTGCGTCATCGGCTCTTTTCACAAAAGACAGCGGCGGGATTTGTGCGCGTTCAACAAATCTTTCCGTGTGTCGTATTGGTGAGTGACAAGCCGCGGATTTTGTGGTATAATTGATACATACAGAGAATAATTATTCAGCATTTTTTATCTGGCGGCCTGCCGCTTGCAGCAGCCCGAAACAGAAAGGTATTTCTTGGTGATCTGATGGCAGAAAGAAATAGATATAACAGTATTGCCGACATGAAGAGCCTTAGCCTGATGGGGGTTATCCTCGGGCACTGCCTGCTTTTCTATGTTGGGAATCCGTTCTTCCCCGAGAGCGCGGGCTTTGTGTCCAAGGGCGCCGTGTGGATAACGACATTTTTGGATGCGGCGCTTGTGTCCGGGTTTTTGCTGTGCTCGGGATTTCTGCTTGCAAACAGCATGATCGCGAAGGCGCAGTCCGTCGGCACGCTGCTGAAAAAGAAGCTAAAGCAGACCCTCGTGACCTACTATCTCTTCGGGGCGATCTGGCTGGTGCCGCTCTACAGGCTGCTTGATATATCAAGCTTCGGCAGGCCGCAGAACGCGAGCCTTTCAGAAGAGTACAAGTTCATGTTGCTTGGCGTACATACCGACCACCTGTGGTTTCTGTGGCTGCTGTTCTGGTCGAGCCTGATGATAATACTGCTCAAGCCGCTGGTGACAAAGAAAAGGCTGCCGCTGCTGTTTGTGATCGTGCTGGCTGCCGCCTTGCTGATACAGCTGTTTTTGCAGGACGTCTCCTATTTCAAGATAAGCCAGATGCCCGCGCATCTGCTTGCGTTCTTTGTGGGAGTCTGCTTGTACTTGTATTTTGATAAGATCGAGAAGCTGCCCTCGTGGCTGCTTGCAGTGCTGGCCTTGGTGTTCTTTGTGGGTAGTATGTTCCACGGCAAGGCTCTGGTGACGCATTTCTCGCTGCTGTGGCTCTGCAAGATCTGCGGAGCATTGGCTTCGTTCTTTGCATTTGTCTTCGCCGAGCGCTTTGCGGCGGTAAAGAAGATAAGAGAGCTTTGGCCTATGCAGTTCGTCGAGTATCACGGGCTGTATATCTTCCTTTTCAATCTCCCGCCAGTGTATCTGTTCTTCAGGCTGCTCAGGCCGTATATCGGACAGTACACCGCCCTGTGCGTGATCTGCAATTTTATCCTGACTGCGGCCACGACCGTCGTCCTGGAGCTTATAAGAGATAAAACAGTAAAAAAAATAAAGGGGCTGATAAGATCAAATGAGTAAAAAGAGAAACCGCAGGATCGCCATACAGATCAACCGCCCGCTGATAATCTTAGAGTTCGTGTTCATTCTTTTCAGCTCGTTGTTCCTGTTCCTGTACACTATGTCCCACTACCTCAGGGAGAGATTTGAATACACCAAGCAGCTCGGTCACAACATGGCTCTCGAGCTTGAAAGCTACAAGCCGCTCAGCTTCCTTGTCCCTTACTGGCAGGAGCATTATTCGGAGATGGAATTCTTCTACGGCGA
>CAMNBY010000042.1 GCA_946533615.1 uncultured Clostridia bacterium | reverse complement strand
GCCATTGCCCTGATCTGGAGATTATAAACTCCGCGAGGGCAGGTCGGCGTGAAGCTCAGTTCTCCTTTATCCCACTTTTCGAGCATTGCCTTCAGCTTCTGAAAGCGGATAACATTCTGATAATACTCCGCCTTAAAGCGCTCCTTGTAGTCCTCTGACTGCATCAGGTCAATTGTGTCTTTCAGTTCCATTAGATCATTTCCTTTCTGTTTTTGGGTATAAGAAAACCGCTCTCGTGTGAGGGCGGTTCAATCGAAAAGCGGTTCGTCCCATTTAGGGTTTTCGTCCCTTTTATTCGCCATATCAAGTGAAAATAGAATGATCGTTTCTCTCGACGGGTTTTCTCCGTGTTCAATAAAATCAATCATTGTTTGTTTGTCGTTATCGTTATATAGTAAATCAATTATCCCTCGAATAAACTCAGGGTCAGTCGAGAATCGCTTTAATAGTGATACCAGTTTTTCTTTCATTTGATTTTTCTCCTTGATATTACCCTATAATAACCAAATCCGTGGTTTTCTACGATATACTGATAGTCTCCGCAATACTTTATGAAAACTTCACTTGATTTTTGCTCTTCTGAAAGATTTGATGCAATTTCGCTCATTAAATGCTTGTATTCTCTTTTATTGAGCCTAATAGTTTTGAAATCAGATGATTTCTTTTTATATATCTTTCCGTCAAAGCTAACTTCCGATTTAATTATACTATTGCCTGTAGGTTGTGTCAAGTGTTTATTTGTTGCATCGGATATGTATTTTGCAATATAGTCGGGTAAATTGGGATTGTTTGTATGATAAGCTCCCCACGCTTCTGCCCACGCTTCATCTGTGGATTTCAGCATATCACATTTACTATCTTTGAGCCAACGTTCTGCGTCCTCGGCAAAGCCTTTGGGAATGCCTTTCTTGTCTGCATAAATGTGTCCCATTTCGTGAAACGCCGTACTTCTGCCGTCCTCGTTGAAGAACTGAGTGTGTCCGTCGTGCTTTTCGGCATAGACTTTGTTGCCCTCGACTTTGGACTTGTGAATCTTTTCAGGCGTCTTATATGCAGTGCTTATGCCAACTACATTACCGCCCTCAAAGTCATACTCGATGTTCGGATATTCACCGAAGTGCATTTGCAGAGCGTCAATATGTACGCCGTAGTAGTCCTTTTCTTTCCGTGAAAACTTTGTGCCTGTTACTTTCTGAACACCTTTTCCTGAGCCAATGTATGCAGGCCGTATATCTTCGGGAAGTGTCATAGCTGCTTCATTGAGCAGATTCGCTGTTTCAAGCGGTAAGTCGCTGTAATCAACGTGACGGACACCGTTTTCAAGAGCGATCTTCTCAGCTTCTTCAATAGTCTTTGCCTCAATGAATTTAAAGCGAGGCTCTGCTGCTTGAAGTTTCGCCCCGTCTGTCAACTCTCCGCCCTCAACATACTTCCCATACCACTCACGATACGTCATATCCGCCGGAACGGTCATCAGCTTGCCGGTCTCGGGGTCGCGGGCGCGGCGCTCGAGCTTCTGCATCAGCGCCGCGCTGAGAGCTTCAATGGTGGTGGAACGGCATCGGGGGTGCATCGGTGGATAGTTCGTCCCGGGGGCGGCATCCTCCACAGGAAATTCCTGCCCGTCCAGGTCGCGGCAGATCTCCGAAGTGTGACTGTCCAGCGTGGCGACAAAGCGGTATTTCTTGACATCAATGTCTTTGTATCGGGCAAGCTCCGCACTGTTGGCGCAGTAGCTGTGCTCCGTCCGTACAAGGGTCAGCGCCCGGGAGTAGGAAGCGTGGAACCTGTCCTGTATCTCCGCTGCCATTCTGCCGCTTGACTTGCCCGTGAGCACGCCCTTGAGAAGAGTTTGCCGGAGCTCTGCGGCAAGAGTATCGGTGTTCTGCCAGATGCGTTTGGAGTAATGCCTGCCGCTCCATGCCTGCTGCAAGATCTCCCTTATCATGCGCTCGGAGACCTTCGAGAAGCTGAACGCAATACCTGTGCGCTGCTGCATATCGAACACGCCGCGATAATAAGTGTCTCGGATAACTTGTTCAAGGCCTCTGTCAAGGCTGCTGTCAGCCTCCTGAGCCAGAGCTGTACACTTATCTCCGATGTCCTGAGAGAGTTCCTTCAGGCGCTGCATACGAGCTTTGTAAGCAGGCACATTGAGCTCCGCGATAAGCTCAGCTCGCTCCTTGTCGTCCTTGACAAGAGCTATCGCCTGTTTCAGCAGCTCTGTAATGTCAGCATCGCGATCTATAGGCACACGTTGCAGTATGCGCTTGGCTTCGGCGTCTGTGATGTCTGCCGAGAAGCTGCGGAATATTGCCTGGAGCTGCTCCTGTATATCCCTGAGAGCCTCAAGGTAAGCCGCTCCTATCCTGCCCGACACCTCATTCGATGAGAGCATGGCATAGTCCATGCGCTTCTCGGCACGCTTTGCCCAGTACTTGTCACTCTTCAATCAGATCATCTCCGTCTGAGTCCAGGGAGAACAGGTCGCTTTGCAGCTTCGCGGCCTGCTGCTTTTCGGCTGCAAGGCGTTCCAGCTCTTTCTCCGCGTCCTCAACAAACGGCAGCTGAGAGATAAGCGTTTCATTGCTGACCTGATCGGCAAGCGTAGCCACCATCTGTGCGAGCTCGGTATTGTTGGCAGGAAGAGTTCGCGACATAGTGATCTCGATCTCATCAACGTCTATCCTGCTGCCTCGCTGTACTGAAAGAACATTTGCAAAGCACCGCAGGCGATAGCGGAGCCCTTCCTTGAAAAACCGCTCCTTGACCTTAGCCATCATTTCAAATGCAAAGAGCTTATAAGCCATGGCCACGCCCGAGGTGTTCCCTGAAAATTTTTCATCAGAGAAGTCGGGAACCATTGAGATCGTATGGATATCCTCCTTGATCGCCTTGCGAAGGATCTCAACAGCAGACTCGTCGAGCTGCCGTGTAAGGAACTGTGCCGAGCCTCCCTCCGAAAGCTCCAGCAGACGATTACGCTTGACCGCCCTGAAGGTCTCGCTCTTTTCCTCATCAGAATCACCAAACACCTGCCCGATAATGACCAGCAGCGCATCAACGAACTGTTCCTTGTCGTTGATACGGTCAGAGGCCAACGTGTTGTAGGCATCTATGAGTTCGATGACTGCTTCAAAGTCGCCGCTGCAGATCGGGCTGTTCCAGATCTCCAGCAGCGGAACAAGACCGAAGTGGTGCTCCTGCGGCTCATCGACAGATACGAGCAGAAGCCTGCCGTCAAGGCGAAAGCTCTGCTTGTGATCCGCTGTATACAACATACAATCATAGCCCTTGAGCTTATCGTCGAAGTCTCTATCCGGTGTGTATGTAACGCCGAAAAGCTCGTTGTGCTGCACGGTATTATCATAAACAACAAATGCACCGAGCGGGTCGGCTTTGGCGAGCTTAGGCCGCGCAGGCTCACCGTTGTCCATGTATATCAGCTCGAACATTCTTCCATAGATCGCACCGTCCAGTGCAAGGTCTGCGTCCTGCGTTGACGCATCCGCTTTCTTCAACAGGTCTACTAACGGCTCTATGTCAGCCTCGGATTTGTAACTGACAGGGTTTCCCGTTAGATACCCCGAAGAGATATTGGCAATGTATGCGGCGTGATTTATCACGACCTTGTTGTTGCTTAGGCCGACATCTTTTTCGCGCTTGAGTATATCGTGCTTTCCCTCGTAGTAGTTTTTCAGCCTTGCCAGGCGGGGGACTGCCTTTTCATTATGCTTTTTCACAAACCTCGCCGCAAGCTCGGCAGAGATCTCTGTGCTTGGTGAAATTGTAAACATCATATTCCTATCCTCACTCTCAGATCACTCGTCCCGACCTTTCTGGCGGGAGTCAGTATCGTTGATACAAAGTATCTTTCAGCATCCATCGCATGGTCAAACTGTTTTATCGGCTTGTCATCGCCTCTCAAAGCAGCTGCCTTATCCCAGGCATAGGAGCCTCGCTCTCTTATCAGGTTCTTGCAGGTATCCATGCAGAGAAGCTTGTATCCGCCCAGCATACCGCTGACAAGCCTGATCCCGGGGACAACGGCGTTATCGGCTGCAAGAATATTGCCAAAGCCTCTGCGCTTCAGCGCTGCTATGAAAGAAGCCGCCGAAGGATCTATAATGATATATCTTACTTTTTCGGCGCCGATGAATTCCTCCATGTCGTTGACATATTCCTCATCGGTCTTCTGCCTGCCCCGCTCGCGGCTGTTCCAATAGTACTCCTTGGCAGCGATCCATTCTCCTGTTTTTGCTTTTACCCAGAGCAGGAAGCAGCAAGGATTTGTAGTTCCGTAATCGCAAGAAACGTACTTCGGCGCTCTTTCGTCGAGCTCCGGGAGGACGTGCAGAACATGGCGTTTCTCATCGAACATATCATAGATGATGCCGTCCGCTGCTGACCACTTTCCAAGAATGAAACGCTCGTAGAACACCCCTGAAAACATGGTCCGATACCGTTCTTTGGTTCGTTCGTCGAGGGAGAGGTTGTCGTCCATACTGAATGACAGATAAAGCATACGTTTTTCCTCGCGCTTATCTATCCATTCGCGCTTGAACCAGTGCGCAGGGCCTTCGGGGTTGCAGTTGAACCACAGCTTCGCGCCGCTGATCGAGCATCTTGCAGCGGCCTGATCAACGAAGCTCTGAGGCATCAGCGCGGCCTCATCAAGCAGCACTCCTGCGAGAGTAACGCCCTGGATCAGAGAAGCCGAGCTCTCGTCCTTTCCTCCGAAGAGATAAAAAACGTTAGCAACTGCCCCTTTAGTGACAGTCAGCTGATTCTTTGACACCTGCTCCGCGACCTTGTAGCCGCGGCCCCTGAGCATCAGAGAAAGATCTGCCACGACGTTGCGCCGCACAGAGCTGACGGTCTTTCCGGCTATCGCGAAATTGCAGTTTGCAAAGTCCTGCATTGCCCACAGCACGAAGGACAGCGCCATGCACACCGTCTTACCGGATCTGACCGCGCCGTCACAGATAATGCCGTCCATACCCTTCACGGGCGAGCAGTCAGTCCACCATGTCAGAACCTTCAGCTGCTTCTTTGAAAAACGCTTCCAGCTGAATACCGGAGCTCGAACCCCGCTGCCGTCTACCCTTCCCACAGACTACCGGCCTTTCCTTCAAGTGCATCAAGAAAGCCGTCGTCCGCAGCATCCGATGAAACCGGCTCGGGCTTGTCCTGCCATTTGCACCAGTTTTTTAGTGCGAAAATAGACATGGTTTGCTGGTATTTTCCGAGCATCGCGCCTTCGGCAATCGTATCAGACTGGAGCTGTTCAAACTGCTTTTTTATAGTGGGGAAATATTCGTTCAGTGAATTGTAGATCGTTTTTCTGTCGCAGGGTGAGAAGCGTCTTGAAAGCCATCGGCAGAAGTTAGTCTGTGTCGGGACTTCAAGAAACATATTGGCTTTTATCTCGTCACAAAACTCAGTGAACAACTCGACAAGATGCTTGCCCTCCTTGAACTTCTTAGGCCTGCCTGCCATACTCTCCCCTCCTTCCCTCACAACGCCAAAGAGCGACCCCCTCCCGGAGACCGCCCTTCGACAATAATTAGGAGAATATTATAATGAAAATACCTGTGGTGCAGCTGCCGAGCTCGTGCGCTCTGCGACTGCATACGGAGCTTTCGCTCCGTCGGGTGCTGCGGTCGGCAGGTGTGGACCGCAGCTCCCCTCTTTGCATTTCTGCTATCTTAATGATACCACAAGTAGATAGTGACATTCAATGACATTTTATCTTTTGCAGCGCCGACCCGTGTAGACGGTGGATATGCCGCTGCGTGAAGTGCATCTCCTCTGCTATCTGCTCCCAGCGCTGATAGAGCAGGTAGCGTCGCTCAAGCACCTCTCTCAGGACTGGATCGGGGACGGCGGCGATGCTGCGGTCGATCTCCTTGTACTTTGCGATGTACTCCTGCCGGAGCTCTTCGGCCTGCTGCTCGTAGTCCACGATCAGCGAGATCGTATCGGGGAGCTTGTCGGCGCTGCTGCCGCCCCCTGAGCCCTCGAGGGCAGGCGAACGGTAATCGAGCGCCGAGCGCAGCTTCTCAATCTTCAGCCCGATGAGCTTCAGGCGGCTGTCCATCTTTCGCACCTGCGAGAGGTATTCTTTAGGTGTCATAACCTTACTCCTTAACCACAATGTCATCGCCCTCCGGCGTGCTGACATAAGCTCGGTATATTTTTTTCAGTAACGCCCATGAAAACTTGCTTCCCTCGTGACCGTGCATATCATAGCCTTCTTTTTCTTTCCGATATAACAGGTCGGCAAGCTGGGCATCTGTCATGTTGCGGATGCTATCGCCATAAGTCGGTTCATACTGTGCTGTTGCCTGGGCTTTGCCGCAGAAGAACATCGGTGAACGTTCTGTGATTATCATTCTCTGCTTGTCGATGTAGTTCAGCGGGCATTGCAGTTCGTTCGCAAGAGCGCAGTCTTTGCATCTGATTACTTTCATTTATTTGCCCTCCTTTCCGGCTGTTGTTCTGGCCGACTCTTCCCTGAGGCCGTCGATCCTGACACACAGCCCCTCGACGTAGTCCTGCACATCTCGCGGCAGGCTGGGCGCGAGATTTCCGAGGGCGTTCAGCGCCCCGTAGCACTCCGAGAGCAGATCCAGCGCCTGCGAGAGCTCATTCTGGTAGAGAGCGATCTGGCGGCACTCGTTCCAGTGCTTATCTTCGAGCTTCAAAGAACGCTTTTCAACAAATTCAGGATCTATTTGGGCAAAGTATGCCTTTTGATAAGCCTTTACAATTTTGTAGTTTTTCGTCCCGAAGCCTTCATAAAAATGGCCATCCCTTTTGTCGTAGTATAAGATGCTATAATAAGGATCACGTTTTCCATTTACAACAATATTGATCATTATGTGATTTTCGCGATGTGCTTTCTTGTAATCGCTATCCTCTAAAATTTCATGAACAACTTCATCTATGGTTTCAGCTTTGTTCATTGCAGCTACCTCCTCTTTGTTGTTTTCAGCTTGCTCATACTCTGCCAACTTGATGTATCGTAGTAAATCACATGCAGGCAATCTCCCCGCCCGCGTTAAACCTTCCGCAACGTCCTTGACCTCTTTGTATGTACGGTCATCCGTCAAGCGTTCCCGTGTCAGCTCGTTCAGTTCCATTTTCAGC
>CAMNBY010000041.1 GCA_946533615.1 uncultured Clostridia bacterium | reverse complement strand
TACGCAGTCAGATTTTTCGTCAGAGTGCATAAATTTGACGCAGGCGGGCTGACGCCCGGCAAGGAAAATTTGTGTGCTATGACGGAAAATTTGCAAGCAGATGACGTGCAGAGGCGCAAGCCGCGGGTTGTGCGGTGTTGCCCAAGACAAAAAACAACGGGAGGGAAGCTTATGCCGAAGGTGCAGAACAGGCTGATGCTGCTGGTGATGGGCTTTGCGGCGCTGGTCTGTCTGGCGGTGCTTGTGAATATCGGGCTTCACGCCCGTGAGCTCACTGCCCACGCAGGCAGCGAGCCCGAAATAATAAAAGCCCGCCGCGGAGCTATCCTCGATCGTAACGGCCTTGTCCTTGCAGCCAGCGGGAAGGACGGCAGGCGCTATTACCCCTCTGGGCTCTGCGCTCACGTCCTCGGGACCGTCTCGCCTTCGGGAGAAGCACAAAGCGGCATCGAGCTTGCCCTTGACAGCAGCCTCAGAGGCAGGGACGGCATCATCACCGAGGAGGAGAGCCGCATCTCCTGCCCCGGCGCGGACGTTTATCTGACTATAGACAGCCGTATCCAGGCTGCCGCCGAGTCTGTCCTTGAAACAGCCGCCCGAAATTATGCGGCAGGCGTTGACTATGACACCGAGGCTCCCTACAGCGGCTCGGCAGGAGCGGTCGTGGTGCTCGACTGCCGCAGCGGAGAGGTGCTGGCTCTTGCCTCTTATCCCGACTTCGACCCTGAAAGCTTCTCACGGGACTATGAAGCGCTGGCGGCTGATGAGGCCTCGCCCCTGCTGGACAGAGCCTGTCAGGGGCTTTACCGCCCGGGCTCGTCCATGAAGACTGTAACAGCGGCGGCTGCCCTCTCCGAAGGCGCTGTCGCAGCCGACACGCGCTTTTACTGCGGCTCGGCTCTCACGGTCTCGGGCACCCGTTTTTCCTGCATGAACGCTCACGGCTACATCGACGTCCGACAGGCGCTGTCCGTCAGCTGCAATATCTTTTTCTATCAGGCCTCGAAGCGCCTCGGCATCGGGAGCCTTTTGAAATATCAGCGCCTCTTTGGCTTTGGCGAAGCGCCTGAGTTCGAGCTCCCGACCTCTGCGGGTCAGCTCGCATCTCCCGAGACCGTCACGCCCTGGAGCGATGCCCAGCTCGTTCAGGCGGCGATAGGCCAGTCGGCGACGCTCTGCACTCCCTTGCAGATGGCTCGCTGTGCAATGATCCTTGCCGAGCATGGGAACGATCACCCCCTGACCCTTGTCCGGGGCATCGGCACCCGAAGCTCCGCCGAGAGCGTTCTTCGCCGCAGACCCGAGCGCCGCCTGCCTGCAAGTCCCGTGTTCGGTATCATCAAGGAGGGCATGGTCAGCTCCGCTCAGTACACTCACGGAGAATTCGCACTTTCACAGCTGCCCGAGCCCTGCGCCATCAAGACAGGCACGCCGCAGTCCCCGCGGGGCTACGACAGCACGGTGCTGGGCTTCTATCCAGCCGACGACCCTCAGATAGCCTTCGCGATAATGCTCGAGGGCGGAGCCAACGCCAAGCACGCGGTTTTCCCGCTCGTGCAGGCCTCAATACAATAAAAAGCCGCAGGTGTGTTCCTGCGGCTTAGTTTGTTATCTGAATGCCTCGCGGCAGAGGGCGAACCATTCCCTGACCCAGTAGGTCGGAATGAAGCGCAGCTCCGTGCCTGCCGAGAGGGCTCCGATGTGGCCTGCGCCGTGAGCCTTGGCGATAAGCTGTGCGCGGTGCTGGTGGTAGCCGTCGGTCACAAGGATAATATCCCGCCCGAGGCCGCGCTCGTCCATAATGTTAAACGAGAATTCAAGGTTCTCGTCGGTGCTGGTGGACTTGTCCTCCATGATTATCCGCTCGGGGGCTATGCCGTTCTCTTCGAGATAGCGGCGCATACATTCCGCCTCCGAGATCTTTTCGTCGGCGCCCTTGCCTCCCGAGACGATCACAAGCGCCTCCGGCTCGCTGTTGAGGTATTCAAGTGCCGCATCGAGCCGCCTTGCAAGCATTCGCGAGGGGCGCTCGCCCTTTACCTGACAGCCGAGCACCACGACCACATCGCCCTTTTCGGGCTCGCGGTTCATGGCCGAGATCATTCTTATGCTCAGGAACACCGCAAGGCAGAGCCCCGCAGCGATAAGCACCACAAGTGTGATAAGCCCGATCTTTCCGCCCGTGCTTTGCCAGAGCTTTTTAACAGCCTCCGAGAAGCGCCCGAAGCCGATGGTCGCCGCCATCAGCATCATCGACACACCTATCCCTGCGATGTTCCCGAGATTGAAAACGGGAAAGGCCGCAAGGAACGACAACAGCAGCAGGCCTTCAAGCACTATCAGTATATTTCTGATTATCATTATTGTCTCCTGTTACACAGCGGCACCTCCGCCCAAAAGCGGAAGTGCCGATAGTTTTATTATTTGCCGTAATAAGCCGAGAGGTACATCTCCTTGATCTCGCTGATGAGCGGGTAGCGGGGATTTGCGCCTGTGCACTGGTCGTCGAAGGCGTCCTCACACATCTGGTCGAGGGTCTCGAGGAAGTATTTCTCGTCAACGCCGTAGTCCTTGATCGTGGGCTTGATGCCGACTCTTGCGATAAGCTCGTCGATCGCCTTGCAGAAGATGTCGAGCGTCTCCTGATCGTCCTTGCCGCAGAAGCCGAGGTAGCGTGCGCACTCGCAGTAGCGCTCAAGGGTGTGAGGATACTCATACTGCGAGAAGGTGCCCATTTTTGCAGGGGCGGGATCTGCGTTGTATCTCATTACTCTTGTCAGCAGCAGCGCATTTGCGACGCCGTGAGCAATGTGGTGATAAGCGCCCAGCTTGTGAGCCATCGAGTGGCACACACCGAGGAAGGCGTTTGCGAAAGCCATTCCTGCCATTGTGGAGGCGGTCGCCATGTTCTGTCTTGCCTTGTAGTCGGTCTGGCCGTTGTCGTATGCGCTGACGATGTTCTCGAATACGAGCTTCATCGAACGCAGAGCGAGCCCGTCGGTGTAGTCCGTTGCCATGATCGAAGCGTAAGCCTCAAGGTCATGCACCAGAGCGTCGATGCCCGAAGCCGCAGTCAGCCCCTTGGGTGCGCTCATCATAAGGTCGGTGTCTACTATTGCCATTTTAGGCAGCAGCTCGTAGTCTGCAAGCGGATACTTGGTGCCTGTTTTCTCGTCGGTTATAACCGCAAAGGGCGTTACCTCCGAGCCTGTGCCCGAGGAGGTCGGAACTGCGACAAAGTAGGCCTTCTCGCCCATCTTCGGGAAGGTGTAGACTCTCTTTCTGATGTCGAGGAAGCGCATCGCCATGTCGTAGAAGTCGGCATCGGGATGCTCGTAGAGCACCCACATGATCTTTGCGGCGTCCATTGCGGAGCCGCCGCCGATAGCGATTATCACGTCGGGCTCAAAGTTTCTGATGAACTTGACGCCCTCGAGGGCGCAGCCGAGAGTCGGGTCGGGCGCTACGTCCGAGAAGGTCTCGTGGACGATGCCCATTTTATCCAGCTCGTCTGTTATCGGCTTGGTGTAGCCGTTCTTGTACAGGAAGCTGTCTGTAACGATGAAGGCGCGTTTCTTGCCCATTACATCTCCCAGCTCTCGCAGGGCAACGGGCAGGCAGCCTCTCTTGAAGTAAACCTTTTCCGGAACACGGAACCAAAGCATATTCTCTCTCCTCTCAGCAACGGTCTTTACATTCAGCAGGTGCTTCACTCCAACATTCTCGCTGACTGAGTTGCCGCCCCATGAGCCGCAGCCCAGCGTGAACGAGGGCGCTAAGTTGAAGTTGTATAGATCGCCTATGCCGCCGTGTGACGAGGGCGAATTGATAACTATACGGCAGGTCTTCATGCGTGCCGCAAAGCGGTCGATCTGCTCTCTTCCGGCAACAGGGTCTATGAAGAGGGAAGAGGTGTGGCCGAAGCCGCCGTCGTTTATAAGCCTTTCGGCCTTGTCCATAGCTTCCTCAAAGCTGTCCGCCTTGTACATCGCAAGCACGGGCGAGAGCTTCTCGTGAGCAAACTCCTCGTCGATGTCAACTCTCTCCACCTCGCCGATGAGCACCTTTGTGCGCGGATCTACCGTGAAGCCGGCAAGCTCGGCGATCCTGGGAGCGCTCTGGCCGACGATGCGGGCGTTGAGCGAGCCGTTGATTATCATTGTGTGCCTCAGCTTGTCACATTCCTCGGGAGACAGGATATGGCAGCCGCGGAGCTTGAACTCTGCTTTTACCTCGTCATAGATCTCCTTCTCGATGATGACGCTCTGCTCGGAGGCACAGATCATGCCGTTGTCAAAGGTCTTTGAGTGGATGATCGAGGAAACAGCCATTTTGATGTCTGCGCTCTTGTCGATAACGGCAGGGGTGTTGCCGGCGCCGACGCCGAGAGCGGGCTTGCCGCTGGAGTAAGCGCTCTTTACCATTCCCGGGCCGCCTGTGGCGAGGATGATGTCCGCTTCCTTCATCACAAGGTTCGTCAGTTCCAGCGAGGGGACGTCTATCCAGCCGATGATGCCCTTCGGGGCGCCTGCTGCAACTGCCGCTTCAAGCACTACCTTTGCGGCGGCAATGGTGCTTTTCTTGGCTCTCGGGTGAGGAGAGATTATAATGCCGTTCCTTGTTTTAAGGCATATCATAGTCTTGAAGATCGCGGTAGAGGTCGGGTTGGTGGTCGGTATAACAGCCGCCACAACGCCGATCGGCTCCAGCACCTTCTTTGTGCCGAAGGCTGTGTCCTCGTCGATAAAGCCGCAGGTCTGAGTGTTCTTGTATGCGTTATAGATATACTCGGCGGCGTAGTTGTTCTTTATTACCTTGTCCTCTACCACGCCCATGCCGGTCTCTTCCACTGCCATTTTAGCAAGCGGTATGCGCTGCATATTCGCGGCAATGGCTGCGGCGCGGAAGATTTTGTCTACCTGCTCCTGTGTGTATGTTGAAAATATCTGCTGTGCTGCTCTTACTTCTTTGATCTTGGCTTCAAGTGCTTCTACGGAATCAACGATGCCGTATTCCATATTATCTGCCATAATCTGACCCTCCATAGATCATATTATTATTTTATCCATTATCATTATACCAGTTTGTCAAAAAATTGTCAATCTGATAATGCAACGTATTTTACGGGATTTATCCTGCTGTGATTGGCGGTTTTCAATAAACAGCCCGCATTTTACTGATAGTCAAACACGTCTATCCAGCGCATCAGGAAATCATGCTCGCCTTCGATGTTCTTCTCGAGCTGAGCGGCGGCAACGATCGGCAGCCACGCCTGTACATACTTCTTGGAGGTGCCGCTGACCTTGCAGTAGCGCTCAAGATAGGGGTCGGCCAGCTCCTCGTGGTGCAGCTTGAGCAGCAGATAGGTCTTTGCCACGTCTGCCGAGGCGTTGCCCTGTCTTGCGTGTCCCCAGTTGATAACGTAAACGCCGTCGTCGTTGATTATAACGTTCTTGGGCTCAAAGCTGTTGTGGCAGAGCTTGATGTGCTTGGGCATGGAGTCGAGCCTTGTGAGCAGCTCGTACTTCACGATCTCGTCAAGCTTCAGCGATTTGATCTGTCTTGACATCTTGTCCTTGAGCTTTGAGAG
>CAMNBY010000040.1 GCA_946533615.1 uncultured Clostridia bacterium | reverse complement strand
GAGCCCCTGGAAGGCGTAGGGAGAGGTCCTCGGCTTGAAGGCGCCGCCCCTGAGAAAGTCCGCGCCTGCCTCCTTGACCGCGATGGCTGTCCTCATCAGCTGATCCTCGGTCTCGACCGAGCAGGGGCCTGCGATGACGCAGAGCTCTCCGCCGCCGATGCGCCTGCCGCCGACCTCGATGACGGTATCCTCGGGGTGGAAGCGGCGGTTAGCGTTCTTGTAGGGCTCCTGCACGCGCTTCACGCTCTCAACAACGTCCTTTGCTCTCACGTCGTCGAGGTCGATCGACGTGGTATCACCTATAAGCCCTATGATGCGCGAATGCACGCCCGTTACAAGGTTTGTCTTTACATTGAACTTATGCAGCCACTCCACGAGCTCCGCCACTTGTTCCTCGTTTGCACTGTTTTTCAGTACGATAACCATTTTACATTCCTCCTTAAAGATACGCGGCAACAAAAAAAGCAGCCCGAACCGTGTTCAAGCTGCTTGAAGCTACCTATTGACAGGATACCCGCGCTTACCTTGCGCCCGACAGCTCACAACACGAAAAGACCTTAGCATACCAGAAGCTAAAGCCAAAAAACGAGTATGTAAAGACTGTGTTCACAGAGCTGCGCATACGGGTGGTTCCTTTCCATTTAATGTCAACATTATACACCCTCGGTCAGCCGCCGTCAACCCTTTTTGGCTATCGTTTACAATTTTTTCAAAATTGTTCAAATGCACAATGCAGTTCAATGCACAATGCACAATGCACAATGCACAATGATTGTGCCGCCTGCGGCGGAATTTTGCCGCGAAGCGGGTAGAATTAGCAATTCACAATTGTGCTTGAATTGTTCGTTGAGCGCGGATCGAACCCTCTTTCACTATCCACGACGGTCGAATGTATTCCCCTGACAGGGGAAATGTCCGAAGGACAAAAGGGTAAACGTGCGCTTCGCGCACACCATAATTGTGCATTGTGAATTGTGCATTGTGAATTGTGAATTGTGAATTGTGCATTGTGCATTATGAATCGTGCATTGCATAAAACTCTCTGCTGTAGTAGTCGCTGGTGCGCTCGAGCTGGAGCTTGTATTCCTCCTCGCCGAGCTCCTCGCAGAGGGTGGGCGTCTCCGAGAAGAGATCCGTCCCGAGGCCGAGCCTGTCGCCCCTGATCTCCGCGCCGATCGCCGAGAGCGTCGTGGGGAACATATCGACTGAGGAGAACAGGCGGTGCTTGGTCTCTGCCGGCTGCTTTGCGGGGTTTATAAAGCAGTTGTAGGTCGTTCTTGTGTAGCCTTCCCCGATGTCAACAAGGGTGGTCTTTTCGTTGCCGAGGTGGTCGCCGACGAGGATAACGGTGGTGTTCTCGAAGAACGGCTGCTCCCTGAGCCAGCCGATGAACGCGGCGGTCAGGCGGGACGAGCACTCCACCGAGGCGAGGTAGTCGCTTTTTATGCTGCTGTCGCAGTTCGGGCAGCGGTGGCCGCACTCGAAGGTGTGGGTGTCCATGGTGTACATCGTGACGAAGAAGGGTCTGCCGCCCTGCGCCATATCGGTCACGAGCTGCTTTGTGATGTCAAAGAGCTTTCTGTCCTCGATGCCCCACTTCCAGATGTAGTCGCCGTCCTCGTCGGTGTAGTCCCGATCGGCGGCGGTCACTCTGTCAAAGAGGGTGCAGTCGTCATAGCGCCCGACATACTTGTCGTACATCGAGAACTCGCCCTTCGAGCCCTCGATGTATAGCTGGGCGTAGCCGTTGTCGTGGAGAATGTCCTCGAGCCTTATCGCGTCGGGGAATTCGGGCTCGGGGGTCTCGGGGAACAGCTGAGTGTTCAGGGAGATGCCCGAGGTCTGGGCGACGGTCGAGCCCTGAGTGAATGAGAGCGACGGCACGAACACCGACGCGCCCCCGAGCCGCCCGGTATTCGAGAAGCTCACGCAGTCCTCCTGCGCCGCAAGGTCGGTAAGGGGCTCGATGTAGTTTCTGTCCTGAGAGCCGCCGAGCTCCCTTGAAGCGTATGTGTTCTCCATTGATTCAAGATAGATAAAGACGAGGTTGCGCTTTTTCTCGGGGAAGGTGATGACGCTGCTGTCGGGCACGACATAGCTGTTCTCGTAGATCGTCGATCTGCCGAGCTTCATGCGGACGTAGTGGAAGAACCGCGTCTGCCCCGAGATCATGGCGGCGCCCGTCACGAGCAGCGCTGCCGAGAGCAGTACGCACACGGCTCTTTTCCTGCCGTTCATCACGACCGTGCAGCCCTCGCTGTCGGAGTCCGCCACGGTCAGGCTGCGGCTGACAAGGCATCTTATCATGAAAAAGCACACATAGCCGCTGACCGCCGCGAAGATCAGAAAGATAGCGGTGCCTGCGATGATGTCCTCGGCGGCAAGGCCGCCTGCCGCAAAACGCATGGTGAAGAGTATGGCCTCGAACTCCATATTCGAGTAGACGGTGTTGAGGTAGACAGCCACGACCCCGAGGAACACTCCGAGCGCCGCAGGCAGGGAAAGGACAGCGGCTGCGGCAATGCTCCGCCTGCCCGGGCGCTTTTCGCGGCTCAGGGTCTTCTGGGGCGTGAACATTACTGCAAGGGCGCAGGCCGTCCGCGAAAAGCGGCTGTCCTTTTTTACGGCACGGGCAGCCAGCCGCATCAGCCCGAAGGCCGCGGCTGCCCCCAGCAGCCACTGAGCCGCCCACGCCGGAAGAAAGCGCCCGAAGAAGCTCTCGGCGTACTGCTCTGCCCTGCTCGGGGCAAAGACGACGCCCCCGAGCAGCACCTGCACGGCAGGCACGCAGACAAGG
>CAMNBY010000039.1 GCA_946533615.1 uncultured Clostridia bacterium | reverse complement strand
TTCAAGGAGAATTTGGGTAATATGACGGAAAATATGCAAGCAGATAGCGTGCAAAGGCGTTAGCCGGTGGTTGTGCGGTGTTGCCTTAACGTCATTACGGGGCCTGCTCGGCGGGTTCGGCGGGAGCGATGTCAGCATACTCCTCCGACAGCACATCGGACACCCAGTTCACAAGATCGACAAAGGTCTCCTTGCTGTAGGTCGAGAAATACTTGACGGGCGGCTCGTCCTTGGTGCTGGTCTTGTCCCTGAAGCAGAAGCCATCGGCGGAGATCGTTACAACGGTCTGCTCCTCGGTGCCGAGGCCGAAGGTTATCTGAATGTAATCAAGGGTCTCGTCCTTGCTGGGCTTTGCGGACTGGTTCTCGCTGCCGAAGCTCTCGATCATCTTGCCAAGCTCGCTGTAATCGTCGCCGTCAAGGACGTAGCACTCGCCGTATTCGTCGCTGACCTTCAGCCTAACGAAGGCGTAGGCGGCCTCGTACACGGTCATGTTGTAGTATTCGTCAAAGGTGATGTAATAATTCCTGCCGCCGATGGTGCCGCGATAGATGGCGGGGAAGCTCTTCTTCGTGGCCACTGAGGCAAGCGACACGCGCTCAAGCTTGTCCCAGAGGTGGGCCTCGTCCACGCGGTCATTGACGATCAGGCGGTACTGGTCAACGGCGTTGACATCATCATAGATCGACGCGATCTGTATATTCTCCTCGTCGAAGCTCTCGTCCACCATGGTGCCGTAGCCTTCCTCGAGCAGTATCAGGTCGGAGCTCTCACCGCTGTCGGCGGGATAGTCAAGGCGGACAAGGCTGTTCGAGACAGGCTCGGCCTTGATGTATTTATCGGCCTTGATGACCTCGCTGCCGTTGGAGTTCACTATCCCCACAAAGCCCTGATCGGTATAGGTATAGAACTCCCCGAAGAGGCAGGTGTCGCAGTCATACTGAGAGAGGGGGCTCTCGTCCAGTTTAAGCTCTGCTTTTGCGGGGTCGAAGCTCACTTCTGTCACATTGGTGAGCATCTCCGATGGAGAGGTCTCCGCCATAAACTCGGGGAAGCTGTAGTCCTTGAGCTCGACGGGAGCCGTAGGCGCGGGAGACTCGGTCTGGACCGAAGTAACTCCGCCGTCGGCCGCAGAGCTTTCGCCGCCCTTTTCGCAGCCCGTGAAGCAGAACGCGCAGGCGCAGGCTGCTGCCAGCGCTGTCAGTCTGTTAATAAGCATTTTTCTTCTCCTTAAAATAAAGGTAGTTTATCAAACATATTATACCACAACCCCGCTCGGATTGCAAGACATAAGCTCGATAAAACACACATATCTCCTCCGGCAGAGATGACAAAAAAAGCCTCACGCTCATAAAACCTGTTGCAATCCCGGCGAAGATGTGTTATAATACCTGCAAGGACAAAACAGGAAAGGAGGTCCCGTGATGAAATATGTATGTTCCGTATGCGGCTACATCTACGATCCCGAGGTCGGCGAGCCCGACAGCGGTGTTGCAGCAGGCACCGAATGGGAAGATGTTCCCGACGATTTCGTATGTCCCCTCTGCGGCGTAGGCAAGGACGATTTTGCTCCCGCCGAATAAGACAGAAAAAGCGGATGTTCCGATGTTGGAGCATCCGCTTTTTATTTTTGTTAGCCGATCTTGCCTATACTGACGGTCTCGGGGATAACGACGCGCTTGATGTCGGCGCCAAGGCCGCGGAGCTTCGCGTCTATCTCCTCGTATCCGCGCTCGATGAAGTGGATATTCTCGACTTCGGTAACGCCCTCGGCGGCGAGGCCTGCGATTATCAGCGCTGCGCCTGCTCTCAGGTCTGTTGCAACAACGGGAGCGCCCTTGAGCCAGCCCTTGCCCTGAATAACAGCCACTGTTCCGTCAACGGAGATGTCCGCGCCCATTCTTCTCAGCTCGGAAACATACTTGAAGCGATTGTCGAATATATCATCGGTGACGATGCTCGTGCCGTCAGCCAGCGTGAGCAGGGTCGAGAACTGAGGCTGCATATCCGTCGGGAAGCCCGGGTGGGGCATGGTCTTGAGCGAGGTCTTCTGGAGAGGACCCTCTACCTTGACCTCAACGCTCTCGTCCTCCTCGATAACGGTCACGCCGACCTTGCGGAGCTTGGCGGTGATGGACTCGAGGTGCTTGGGGATAACGTTCTTGATAACAACGTCGCCCCTTGTTGCGGCGGCAGCCACCATATATGTTCCCGCCTCGATCTGGTCGGGGATAATGCCGTATGTGATGCCCTTGAGGTAATTCACGCCTCTGATCTTGATAACGTCGGTGCCTGCGCCTCTGATGTCGGCGCCCATAGAGTTGAGGAAGTTTGCAAGATCAACTATATGGGGCTCCTTGGCGGCGTTCTCGATCACCGTCAGGCCCTTGCTCTTGCAGGCAGCCATGATAGCGTTGATCGTTCCGCCGACGGTGTTGAAATCGAAATATATCTGCGCTCCGATAAGGTCGTCGGCCCAGACGTGTACCTGGCCGTTCTCGATATCGTTTTCGGCTCCGAGAGAAGAAAAAGCCTTCAGGTGCTGATCTATCGGCCTGTCGCCAAGGTCGCAGCCGCCGGGCATTGCAACATAGGCGTTATGGAACCTGCCAAGCAGCGTCCCGAGGAAGTAGGTCGAAGCTCTCATCGAGCGTGCAAGCTCGTAGGGCACCTCAGGCTTGTTTATACCTCTTGTATCAAAATAAACGGTGTTCTTGCTCACCAGCTTTACCACTGCGCCCATGCTCGAGAGTATCTTCATGCAGATAGTGATATCACTGATCTCGGGCACATTTTCGAGCACACAGGGCTCGTCGCAGAGGATAGTGGCAGCGACGATGGCGACCGCAGCATTTTTGGCTCCGCTTATGGTTACCTCGCCATGCAGCGGCTTGCCGCCGTTTATTACAAACTTTTCCAAAGTGAACACACTCCTTGTTGATCGCGGGTGTTCCCGCAAAGCACGCAGCTGCGTGCCGAAATATATAGTCATCGCGGGACCTGCGCGTTCCTGCGACATAATTCGTTCCAAAGACAATAATAGTTTAACACAAATGCACTAAAAAATCAATAGTAAATACTGCATTTTTGCGCCTGCTTAAAAAATTTCTCCGTTTTGAACGAAAATCGTAACCCGCCCGTAAATAATTGAGTGTAATGTTTCGGACTATTGTAACCGTTTTGTTACGAATTTCGACATTTTGTAACATCTTAAGTACAAAAAAACTCCCTTCAACGCTTTTTCCGACTTTTTTGCATAAAAAGCCGTCACGCGAAACGCCGAAAAACCGCGGGGTGTTTTTTTAGTCGGGTAAAAATTTTCACAGTTGCAAAAAAGCGGCTGCGGTTTTACCCCGTAATTTTCCGACTTCTCTTCGGCAGATTGCACAAAAGGCCGTCCCCGGCAGGCAGACCGGGCAGCTTGCTCTGCGGGCTTTACATTTTATTATTAATATGGTATACTGACATATATTGATATTTTTCGGAGGACGACTATGAAAACAATATTTTTATGCGGATTCATGGGCTGCGGCAAAAGCACCGTCGGCAAGCTGCTGGCAAGCAGGAGCGGCAGGCTCTTTGTGGATATGGACGCTTACATCGAGGACTACGAGCACCGAACCATCGCCGAGATCTTTGCGACCGACGGCGAGGCACATTTCAGGGCTGTCGAGGCTCAGGCCGTGGAGCGCCTTGCCGAGAGCGGCTATGTCGTGGCCTGCGGCGGCGGCGCGATGGTAGACCCGAAAAACGCCGAGGCTGCCAAACAGGGCGGCACCGTTGTTTTCATCGACACGCCCTTCGGCCTCTGCTTTGAAAGGATACGCGGCGACAAGCGGCGGCCTCTTGCTGCGGCATCGAGCGAGGAGGAGCTTCGGGCGCGTTTCGATTCCCGTACTCCCGCATACATCTCCGCCGCAGATCACACGGTGGACGGCAGCGGCTCCCCTCTCGAGATCGTTGAGAGGATAGCGGCGCTGAAGCTTGGCTGAGCTCTGCGTTTTGCAAACAAGAACAGATTTGGAGTGGATAACAATGTCGGTCTATGCTGATAATGCCGCCACGACCGCGGTCTCGAAAAGGGCTCTCGAGGCTGCGCTCCCCTTCCTGACACAGGAATTCGGAAACCCGTCCAGCCCTCACGCATGGGGCAGGAGGGCTGCTGCCGCTGTGCTTGCTGCCCGTCAGACAATCGCCGAAAGGCTTGGAGCAAAACGGGCAAACGAGGTCTACTTCACCTCCTGCGGCTCCGAGGCCGACACCTGGGCTGTGGCTGCGGGGACGGCATACGGACGGAGGACAGACAGGCGGCATATCGTTACGACAGCCATCGAGCATCACGCCGTTCTCGGCGCCTGCAAAAACGCCGAGGAACAGGGCTTTGAGGTCACATACATACGCCCCGACAGCAGCGGCATGATAACCGCAGAGCAGGTGATCGCTGCACTCAGGGAGGACACCTGCCTGCTGAGCATCATGGCCGCCAACAACGAGACGGGCGTTATCCTGCCTTACGACAAGCTCGGGGCCGAGTGCCGCGAAAAAGGGATACTGCTCCATGTTGATGCTGTCCAAGGATTTGGACACTTGCCGATAAACGTCGCCGAGCAGCAGATCGACCTGCTCTCGGTCTCGGGGCACAAGCTGAACGCCCCGAAGGGCATCGGAGCCCTTTACTGCCGCAGCGGCGTTTTCCTGCCGAAGCTGATCTTCGGAGGCGAACAGGAGCGCGGCAGACGTGCAGGCACCGAGAACGTTCCTGCGATCGCGGCTCTTGGAGCAGCCGTCGAGGAGCTCTTCGAGCAGAACGAGGAAAAGAACGCCCGTCTTAGCCTGCTGCGTGACAGGCTTCGCGAGGGGCTGCTCGGGATAGAGGGCGCCTCCCTGAACGGCTGCAAGGACAGAAGCCTTCCCGGCATCGTGAACGTGAGCTTCGAGGGCGTTGAGGGCGAGAGCCTGCTGCTTCTTCTGGATATGCAAGGCATCGCAGCCTCCTCGGGGTCGGCCTGCGCAAGCGGGTCATCGGAGCCCTCCCACGTCCTTCGGGCAATGGGCAGGACAAACGAGCAGGCGGCGGCCTCGGTGCGTTTCTCTCTCGGCTTTTCAAACACCGAAGAGGACGTGGCAGAGCTGATCGCAGCCTGTCGCAGCTGTGTGGAAAGGCTGCGGTCGCTGAGAGGGTAGCTGTCAGGTGTTAGATGTGAGAGGTCAGAAACGCCTGTGAGGGCATTATCCTCTTACGCTATCCCTCTGACCCCCACCGTTTCGCGAGGGAGCCCCGGCACATCACACAGTTGTAAACGAGCTTGCGAGTGATCTCGCGACTTGCGCACCCGCGCCCGGGTCGAGCTTGCCGCCGATCACGCGGATCAAAAAAACGCGGACTAAAAAAAGGAGAGTGTTATAATGGAGAAGGTTCTCGTCGCAATGAGCGGCGGTGTTGACAGCTCGGCGGCAGTCAAGGTGCTGCTGTCACAGGGCTGCGAGGTCGCAGGCGCCACGATGCACCTGTATACAAACGAAGACATTGAGGTCAGGGAGAAGACCTGCTGCTCGCTTTCGGACGTCGAGGACGCAAGGCTGGCAGCGCTGCGGCTGGGCGTGGATTTCTACGTCTTCAATTTTGCCGAGGAGTTCAAAAAGCGCGTCATGGACAATTTTGTTGAGACCTATCTTGCGGGCGGCACGCCGAACCCCTGCATCGAATGCAACAAGCACCTGAAGTTCGGCAGCTTCCTCGAGCGGGCGCGGCTGATGGGCTTTGACAAGATCGCCACGGGGCATTATGCCGTCATCGAGCAGAGCCCCGAGGGGCGGTGGCTCTTGAAGCGCTCTCCCGACCGCGAAAAGGATCAGAGCTACGTTCTTTACTCGCTGACGCAGGAGCAGCTTGCGCACACGCTGTTCCCCGTAGGGGCTATGAGCAAGAGCGAGACCCGCCGCCTTGCAGGCGAGAGCGGTCTTGCCAACGCCGACAAGGCTGAATCACAGGACATCTGCTTCATTCCGAACGGGCACTACGCGGACTTCATTACCGCAAGAGCAGGCGAGCAGCCTCACGGAGACATCACCCTGCTTGACGGCACCGTGATCGGCGAACACAGGGGGCTGATAAACTACACCGTCGGACAGCGCAAGGGTGTCCGCGTAAGCTACAGCGAGCCGCTTTTCGTCTACGGAAAGGACACCGAGCGCAACGCCCTGATAATGGCGACGGCGGCGCAGATGCAGTTCATGTCGCTGGAGGCAGGAGACGTGAACTTCATTCCCTTTGACACCCTGACGGAGCCCCTGCGCTGCACGGCACAGACACGCTACCACCAGAAGGATATGCCCTGCACCGTTTACCCGACAGAAAACGGCATAAGGGTGATCTTCGACCAGCCCCAGCGTGCGATCTCCAAGGGTCAGGCCGTAGTCCTCTACGACGGTGACTACGTCATCGGCGGTGCCACTATTATTTAATCCGCGTTTTTTTTGATCCGCGAGAACGGCGGCAAGCCGCCTCACAACTGTGTGATGTGAGGGGGCTCCCTCGCGATACGGTGGGGGTCAGCCGGATAGAGTGAGAGGAAAAGCCCTCACAAGGCACTTCTTGCCTCTTGCCTCTCACATCTGGCATCTAAAAGCTTACGGTGGGGGCAGCCGGATCGGTGTGGGAGGATAATGCCCGCACAGGGGGTTCTATACGCTAACATCTAAATGGAAGGACGGATAATTATGCCGAAGGCGCTGGAGCTTAACAAGGTCAAAATCACAGGCGGAGTTTTCAGGGAGCGAATGGATATTGACAGGCGCTATCTCGCGGAGCTGGAGAGCGCCGCTCTGCTGCAAAACTTCCACATGGAGGCAGGTATCCCGCCATTTAATATGCAGACGGTCTACGACCCCTCGGAGGCGCCGCTGCACTGGGGCTGGGAGTCGCCGACCTGTCAGCTGAGGGGACACTTCCTCGGTCACTGGATATCCGCGGCGGCAAGGTTCTGGGCGACGGACGGCGACTCTGTACTTAAAAACAAGCTTGACGGGATAATAGCCGAGCTTGAACGCTGCCAGAAGAAAAACGGCGGTCTTTGGGTCGGGCCTATCCCCGAGAAATACTTCGGCTTTATGGCGGGCGAGGAATACATCTGGTCGCC